>CALGJW010000551.1 GCA_937930025.1 uncultured Saprospiraceae bacterium
TTTTGGCAGGGCTATTCCTTTTGGATTCCTGTACTGTGGATGATAATCCAATTCCACCGGTTACTGGCACCCCACCTGCAATTTCACTTATAGATACTGCTGGATTTGTTTCCACTGATGCTGTTGTTCCTTCTGGTTCAATGTTCTTTGTAAGAATATCTGCTTCAAAAGGAGACAATCAAATGCAAGCATTGGAAGTCCAAAGAGATGCCTCTTCAATGGCTGCCTCTGACATTACTATAGCTGGTACTAGTCCTGGAGGAAATCCAGTATTATTATTCAATGACGAAAAAGATGCCTTTACCTTTGATGTTGGTGTAATGCCACATGCAGCGGGAGATGCGCTTTATACTTTTATTGTTAACGGAGATGGAGATGGAACTGAAGATGCAGTTTCAATTACCATTACTGTTGAAGATGCTTCCCCTGAAGCTTCTACTTCTGGAAACGGAGAATACATTGCAGGAGCTGGAATGTTGGCAGGTTTTGATCTGACCGTATTAACTAATGGTGTTGACCTTTCAACTATCGAAGTTCTTGAAGGTGGTGCGGCTATAGCTGATCCAACGAGAGTTTATCTAGGTGGCATTACAGCAGCGAATCAATTTGATGCTAATCCATATACTTTACCAGCGGCTTATGTTGGAGGTATTACTGCTGAAAGCATGTTCGTTAGAGCACAAACTACAGCTGCTTCTACTGTAACTTATACACTTATCGTTACAAATACTGCTGGAAAAACAAGTTCAACCGATTTTACCATTACTACAAGTGGAACAGATATCGATGCTGCACACTTTGGAGTATTGCTTGAAAATGCGGTTGGTCCAAATGCTACCGGTGGAATAAGACTGGTTGACGGAATGACTGTTTCTGTCAACGATGCGACAGCAGATATTATTGATCAAGGAAATGATGGCAATGGAGATTGGCTACAGCAAATTGGTGAAGCCAATGGTGCTGTTCTTCGATCATTAAGCCAAGCACAAATTGATGCAGGTTTTGATTTTGTAAACGTTCTTTACAGAGAACAAATTCTTGATGCATGGAACGGTGCAGATGTGGTAAGTGGAGGTGTCTCAAGCACAGTAGCGGTAGGAGATGTCTTTGTGGTTCAGCAAGGTGCTGACTTTTACGTTATACGTTGTGCGCTAATTGAATCTACTGCAACAAATAATTTAGACAAATATAATTTCGATATTAAAGTTGCGGATTATTAGTAGTCCCCGACCATAAAAAACTTAAGGGCATTCCAATTAATTGGGGTGCCCTTTTTTTATTTGTTCAAGGTCAATTTCTGCCAAACCGTTGTGGCAATCTTCTCGGTAACAGCTTCTATGAAGTGACTTCCCGCAAGTGGGTCCCCTACTCTATCCATGTTAGATTCTAGGGACAAAATATGCTGGATATTACTGGTAATCCTCTGATAGAATTTTGTTTTTTCTTCAGCCAAGATTGGCAAAAGAATTTGATCAGCTCCACCCAAGTTCGCGACGATAGACCTGTTCGTTAATTGTATAATTGCGAGTTCGGCTTCTTGGTGGAGTGAGGACTGTTCCATGCAAACACTTATGGATAAATCGGCACCGTCTATCTTCAATTCTTCAGAGATCAGATTTACAATAGCATGAATGGCGCGCAGTTTTCCAATTTCTTTAAGAAAATTATCTCCAATAGTCACTTCCAAATTTGTTGCTTTTAACCAAGCTGTTGAGGAAGAAAAAATCGATCTCATTTCAAGCCAACTTTTGAGTGTGGCTGCGATCTCTTCGGTATTCACATCAGCGTTAATTTGAATAGTACTCGTTTTCAGCAATGGGAACTGTTCGTTGACTTTTAATCTCAACTCCTGCATTTGTGAAAGGGTTGCAATCGTGCATTTAATGATCCCCTTGAGTTCTTTATTTAGTTGCTTAATCGATGAAAGGTTTTCTAGATTTTTCGCAGCACTATTAACTTCAGTAAATAGGAAAGTGGGTGATAAGTATTGGAGTTCTACTTGGTTGAATAGAATGGACCAATCGGAAACGCTCAGGGTTCTTTCAATTTGAAGCTGTGGTGCAGAAACACCTTTCATCAACAGCTCCAATAGTTCGCCATTGGCTATCTCCAAATCTTGGCCAATTTCCATTGATTGGCCGATCCAAAGTTGTTCTTTCTTGGCAAAAAGAGGTGGGTAGGTATTGCCGAGTAGCAATTGGGCAGGGTCTATTAAAACCCCTGATTCTACTTCCCACAAGAAGGACGACCATGTTTTTCCCTTCAAATCTGCCTCGATTTTCTCTTTCCATGTCGATAAATCAACGGAATTAAACTCTTCGAAGCTAAGATTAGGAATATTTTTAATATTGGCCATATTTGGATTGATAGTCTAATTGGTCATAAAGCTAAGATTTCTCTGACTTTTAAATCTTAAAGCTGTAGAACCATTTCGGCTTAATTGCGTTATATTTGCGTGCTTAAATTGATTTATTTAGACCAAATTTAAACTGCAATTAGATACATGGATAAGCGGATGATTTACTTGGACAATAATGCTACAACGCCTGCAGACCCTAGGGTTGTAGACACTATGATCCCTTTTTTCTATGAGAATCCAGGAAATGCGGCTAGTAGAAATCATCCATATGGATGGGTGGCTGAGGAGGCTGTTGACTATGCTAGAGAGCAAATTGCTAATTTAATTCACGTAGATCCGAAGGAAATAATATTTACTTCTGGGGCTACTGAGGCTGATAATCTTGCGATAAAAGGCGTTTTTGAGATGTATAGCCGCAAGGGAAATCACATAATTACCTGTACAACTGAGCATAAAGCCGTGTTAGATGCCTGTAAGAAGGTGGAGAAAATGGGAGGTGAGGTAACTTATCTTGATGTGAAAGGTGATGGGCTGATTGATTTAGATGAATTGAAGGCTGCAATAACTGATAAAACAGTTCTTGTGTCTATCATGTACGCTAATAATGAGACTGGTTTAATCCAGCCAATGAAAGAAATTGGTGAGATCTGTGAAGAAAAAGGTGTGCTTTTTATGAGTGATGCTACACAGGCAGTCGGAAAGATAGATGTTAATCCAAAAGAATTAGGGATTCACTTAATGGCTTTTACGAGTCATAAGATGTACGGACCTAAGGGAGTTGGTGCCTTGTTTGTAAATAGAAAAAATCCTAGAGTAAAAGTAACGGCTCAAATGGATGGTGGAGGACATGAAAGAGGTATGCGTTCTGGAACTTTGAATGTACCTGGAATTGTAGGCTTCGGTAAGGCTGCAGAAATTGCAATGAAGGAAATGAAGCAAGATGCCGAGCGCCTGAGCAAATTGAGAGATAAATTAGAGCAAACGCTTTTGGCAAATTTAGAAGAATGTGAAGTAAACGGAAATCCGGCGCACAGAATGCCACATGTTTCGAACATTTCTTTTAAACATGTTGAGGGAGAAGGATTGATGATGACCTTTAATCAGAATATTGCTTTGAGTTCTGGTTCTGCTTGTACTTCTGCCTCGTTAGAACCATCCTATGTGTTAGTAGCCATGGGAGTAGGAGATGAATTAGCGCATTCGTCACTTAGATTCAGCTTAGGAAGATTTACCAAGGAAGAGGACATCGATTATGCGATAGAAGCGGTTACCAAGGGAGTAAATCACATGAGAGATTTAAGCCCAATATGGGAGATGTACAAAGAAGGCGTTGATCTTAGTTCGGTAGAATGGTCAGAGCATTAATCGCCTGTATAATTGACTTAATCTTATATAAAGACGATATTTAAATAAATAACCCTCAGCTTAAATAATAAATATGGCTTATTCAGAAAAATTATTGGACCATTTTAAGAACCCTAGAAACGTAGGGACCTTGGATAAAGGTAGCAAGACAGTAGGAACAGGATTGGTTGGTGCGCCGGAATGTGGAGATGTTATGCGTCTTCAGATTGAGGTGGATGAGGCATCTGGAAAAATTACAGATGCTAAATTCAAAACTTTTGGTTGTGGCTCTGCAATTGCTTCTTCTTCTTTGGCTACAGAATGGTTGAAAGGAAAATCTGTTGATGAAGCTTTGTCTATTGACAATATGGAAATTGTTGAAGAATTAGCGCTTCCTCCAGTAAAAATTCACTGTTCAGTTTTAGCTGAAGATGCAATTAAGTCTGCTATAGCTGATTATCGTAAAAAAAATGGGGAAGCTGTTGAAGCGGCTGCCTCAAGCGAAAAAGCGTAGTAGTATGTTGTTTGTAGCAGATTCTGCAAAGGAAAAAATTAAAGCACTTAAGGCTGAAGAAAGCATTAGTGAAGATCATTTCATTCGTGTATCTGTGGTTAGTGGTGGTTGTTCTGGACTATCGTATAAGATGGACTTTGATGATGAAGACCAAGCGAATGATCAGGTCTTTGAGGACAATGAAGTAAAGGTGGTAACAGATCTTAAGTCCTTTTTGTATTTGTGTAATACCACTTTGGAATTTTCGGGTGGTTTGAATGGAAAAGGGTTTTATTTTAATAATCCAAATGCCGCACGCGAGTGTGGATGCGGAGAGAGTTTTGCTGTATAGGCTTTAAAAAGATCTTAATCACTTGGTGTTAAAAAATAAAAAAGGCGCTACTGAAAAGTAGGGCCTTTTTTGTGGGTGGGTTTGAAATTTGGAACTGAAGGGTTGTCTTAAGACATAGGATGACTTAGGCAGCCGGGGGTTTCAGCCGATAAATTGAGCCATAATTTCATCAAAAGCCTATTGACTTCATAGGCCAACTCCCCAAAAAGACAATATTGTGATTTCCTCCAGAATCAATATCTTACCGGACATTTCAAAATCATGAATTCATATAAGGACAAGGTTGTTTGGATCACTGGTGCATCATCTGGAATTGGGGCAGCATTGGTGAAGGAATTTGCGGATAAAGGGGCAAAACTTGTGTTGTCCAGTAGGCGAACGGAAGCCTTGGAGGCGGTAAAAAATTCCAATGGACTGAACGATGAACATGCAATGGTATTACCCTTAGATTTATTGAAACATGATGAGATGGTTTCCAAGGTTGAAGCGGTGATGAAGAAATTTGGACGAATAGATTTACTAATCAACAATGGGGGAATTTCACAGCGTTCGTTAATACTCGATACAAAATTCGAAGTCTATAAGACCATCATGGATATAGATTATCTAGGAACTGTTGCGCTTAGTATAGCTGTGTTACCCATTTTTGTAAAACAACAGCGTGGACAGTTTGCAGTGCTATCCAGCTTGATGGGGAAATTTTCCAGTCCATTACGTTCTGGGTATTGCGGTGCTAAACATGCCTTGCATGGTTTTTTTGATGCCTTACGATTAGAACATGAAGATGATGGAATTGGCGTAACGATGATTTGTCCTGGGTACATTCGGACAGATATCTCTAAGAACGCTGTTTTGGCAGATGGATCAAAACAGGGCAAAATGGACGATGCCACGGGGGCAGGACTATCTGCTAAAGAATGCGCTCAACAAATAGTTCAAGCTGTTACAAAAAACAAAATGGAAGTAACTATTGGAGGAAAGGAGACTTATGCAGTTTTGCTAAAGCGATTTTTTCCTAGGCTCTTACACCGAATTATTAAGCGGTCAGCTGTGACGTAAATTTCTACAAATCTCAGGGTTTTGCAACTATCTTCAAACTCTCCAATGGGTGTTTAAAAATATCTGAGAAGTTCAATTTATATTTAGTAAAGATATCTTGCTCTAATTTTCTTTTCTTTTTGTCGTTGAGAAAATTTAGAAATACTTCAACCGTTTTTCCGAAATCAATTGTCATTCCTTTTTTGATATGGGCGATGAAAGGTGCGATAAAATCTCTTAGTTTGCTAGGAATTTCTGAAATTCTAGAAAAGGCTTTAGTTCCTTGAACGAAAAGAGACCCGATGCGATTTTCTTGTTTGTTTATTGCTCGAGTGTATGATCTGAGCATGATTCCAATGTTTTTATTTAGGTCTTTTCCCTCATAATCTTCATTGGTTTTGATGAGAATGTGAAATTGATTTTCTGCAAGTTTTACTTCAACGACCTTAGCGTAGGGTTGAATGTATTTCTTGATTTTTTCTTTGAAGTAGGTTTTATTTCGTTCGGAGAAGAATATTTTTTGATAATCGATACCGAAGTTGTGTAGGTAGTAAAATTTGTCTGCTGTGAATTTCATTGTCCGATGTTTTGTTAATACATGGACGGAGAAATTTCAAAATTCCATAAATTAAAATTTCATAGAATTGGGAATTTGGGCGTAAGGTACTGATAATCAGGGATAAAAAAGTTGAAAAAAAGTTGGGTTTTCGGAAAAATAACATTGCTTTTGGGAAGATTAACCCTGATTGGATGTCTTAAGATATGGGGTGACTTGCGTGCGCGCGCGCAAGTCACCCCATATCTTAAGACAACCCTTGAGTCAATTTGACCTAATACCCCAATACCCGCTCAATCCCTTCCGCAACCTTCCCAACACTCGGAATCATCCGCTCCTCCAATACACTATTCAACGGTATAGCCGGCATATTCTCTGACCCCAAGGTCATCACCGGTGCATCCAAAAATTCAAAACAACGCTCTTGAACTCGAGCTGCAATACTTTGTGCAAATGTATTATCCACAGGTTCCTCTGTAACCACCAAACAGCGCCCAGTCTTTCGTACAGATTCCAATACTGTTTCCAAATCCAATGGCGCCAAGGTTCTTAAGTCTATTATTTCTACTAGTCCTTTATATTTTTTCGCAGCATTCAATGCCCAATGCAC
>CALGJW010000552.1 GCA_937930025.1 uncultured Saprospiraceae bacterium
CTGGCTACGGGTTATTCGAAATAAATAATTTAATAAACAAGGGAAAAACATATTGCTTGCTTGGTTCCTCTGGCGTAGGAAAGTCCACTTTGCTAAATAAGTTATTGGGTCAAGAGTTGATGAAGACAGATGATGTAAGTGATAAAATAGATAGAGGTAAACATGTTACAAGTCACAGAGAATTGATAATTCTTGAAAACGGCGGAATCTTAATTGACAATCCAGGTTTGCGCCAAGTAGGGATTACATCTAATGTTGCAGGCATTGAATCAACATTTGAAGAATTCATTTTACTTTCTGAAAAATGTAAGTTTAAAGATTGTAAACATAAGGATGAAATTGGGTGTGCAATCCTCGAAG
The DNA here is from genome assembly GCA_937930025.1 of uncultured Saprospiraceae bacterium. GTDB lineage: Bacteria > Bacteroidota > Bacteroidia > Chitinophagales > Saprospiraceae > JABDJM01. Next base: position 361 of record CALGJW010000552.1, read on the forward strand.
CAATAAAGGCGGGAGATCTAAGTACAGAATCCTATGAGAATTTCCAAAAAATGGAGAAAGAAAGATCCTTTTTTGAATCGACCGTTGCGCAAAGAAAGAAAAAGCAAAGGAAAATGAGTAAGTTGATTCGGAAGGTAGTTAAACAAAAAAAGAAGGATAAATATTAACGGTGTTCAATTTAACGTGGGAATTGGAGTTTATTTTGTTGCTTTTTAACTTTGCAGAGGTAATTTCCAATTTTGCAGATTAACAATTGAATACTAATCTAAAAAGGTTTTCTTTTAAAGTTGATTCTGAATTTAGCGTTAAATGAAAAAATCTTTAGTATATCTGCTTCATGGGTGTTTTTGGTTTGCCAACATCTTGCTCTTTTTTATCGTCATGGGGGTGCTTTGCTACAACGATCAAATTGAAGAAACAGAGGCATTGTATTATTTTAGATTGGTCGCTGGGGTAGTAGTGACACCTGCTTTATTTTCCTTTTATTCTTTTTATTCTTTTCTTTTCCCAAATTATCTTCAAAAAAATAGGTTTGGTAAAGCTACACTGTTAGGTATCCTGCTTGCTTTCATTGGAACCATTTTGGGAGCGTTCGTTATTTATTTACTCTTAGGCTATGACTTGAGTTGTCATGCTGAGAGCGATTACTTTGGTCTTTTCTTAATGACGGTTATTGGTCTATTCTACGGAATGATTGCGTTGGCAATTAAAATATTTGTGACTTGGTATGCTGATATTAAAATAAAAGAGGAACTACATGAAAAAAATCATCGGATGGAACTAGCGCTTGTTAAATCGCAATTGGATCCACATTTTTTATTCAATACCCTCAATAATATAGATGTACTTATCTTGAAAAGTCCAGAGGAAGCATCTTCTTATTTGAATAGACTTTCAGATATAATGCGATTTATGCTTTTTGAAACCAAAATTGATTTCATCCCGCTTTCAAAAGAGATAGAATACATTAGTAAATATATTGAATTGCAAAAAATCCGATCGGCTAATACAAACTATGTACAATTCAAAATCATCGGTGATCAAATGGATAAGACGATCGCCCCGATGATATTAATTCCCTTTATAGAAAATGCTTTTAAACATTGTACCAATAAGAAAATTGAAAACGCAATTAATATTCAAATTGAAATTAAGGAACAAAGCATAAATCTAACTTGCGACAATGCCTTTGATGAGAATAGAAAAAAGGCTGAAAATAGCAATGGACTTGGAAGTGAACTAATCCTAAAACGATTGGAGTTAATATATCCCAATAGATTCGAATTGGCTACAAATGTAAAAAGTGACCGATATTATATCCAATTAAATATTCAGTTATGAGCAAGTTCACTAGTATCATTATTGAAGATGAACCTTTGGCTTTAGAGAGAACTAAGGAGTTTGTACTAAAAATTCCTTTCTTGAATCTCGCTGCTACTTTTGATAATGCGATTCACGGACTACATTATCTTCAGGCCAATAATGTTGACATTCTTTTTTTAGATATCAATATGGATGAATTGACAGGCATTGAATTACTTGAAAATTCCAAGATTTTGAGTCAAGTTATTTTTACGACCGCTTATCAAGAATATGCTCTAAAGGGATATGAACTTAACGTTACAGATTATCTATTAAAACCATTCACCTTCAATCGCTTTTTGCAAGCGGTCAACAAAGCGGTTGATAATATTAAAAAAACGATGACGACAGGTGAGGTCGAATATGTTTTCGTTAAAACAGAAAATATATTGAAGAAGGTTATGCTAGGAGATATTCTGTACATCGAAGGAATGCGCGATTACCGCAGAATTCATCTGGGCCATTCGAGTATTATGACTTTGCAGACCTTTACAGAATTGGAACAAATAATTCCTTCAACTATCATAAGTAGAGTGCACAAGTCCTATATGGTTGCTCTAAGTAAAATTGATTCCATAGAACGAAGTAAGATTCTAATTGGAGAAAAAATCATTCCGATTTCCAATACCTATAGAGCTAGTTTCTTGGCGCTCATCAATAAAAACTAAGTTTTTATCTTTTTATTCAAATTCACTTAAGGGTGGTTATCGTCATTTTGCAGAGGAGTATCTTCTTTTGGCATATCCTTTTTGTGTCGCAGTTAAAGAAGTTGGAAATTAGTTGTTAATCAATTTATGGCTACTAAATTTCAATAGTATGACAAACGACATATCTGAAGTTACACTTAATGCAAGAAAAGTAAACTGGGAAATCAGAGCAGCGAATGTTTTGAAAATGACCATTCGGTTTTGGTTTTTGGTTACGCTTATTGGACTTTTCTTGTTTACCTATTATATCGTAGCTTTTTATGGTGGATCAGTACTTAGTGGAAATGCTGAACTTTGGAGTCAGGGTTCATTGAAAGGCTTTGTCCCAGGAGATCTCATGGGAAATATATTTTTTGGTGCACATATGGCATTTGCGGTAGTCATAAGCTTTGGTGGAATCATCCAATTAATTCCGCAACTAAGAAAAAGAGCTTTACAACTTCACCGAATTAATGGAAGAATTTTTCTGATTACGGCTTTCTTGATCAGTATCGGCGGACTTTATTTGGTTTGGATAAGAGATAGCACGACGACAACATGGGGAAGTGTAGCAGTTTCATTTAATGCATTGCTGATAATTTATTTTGGCGTAAAAACTTGGATCTCTGCTCGTTCGCATGACGTTGTCGCGCATAGGAAATGGGCTTTACGTACATTCTTAGCATCCAGCGGAGTTTGGTTTTTCCGAATTGGATTTATGGCTTGGATAATTGTCAACCAAGGGCCAGTTGGAAGCACTGATAACCTAGATGGTCCTTTTGATAAATTCCTAGCCGTTGCGAATTATCTCATTCCTTTGGGTGTATTAGAACTCTATTTTTATGTTTCTGTGAATTGCGGTTACAAAGGAAAACTGATGATAGCAGGTTTACTTTTTTTATTGACCCTATTGATGATTGTAGGAATCTTTGGAGCATTCAATTTTATGTGGTTGCCTTTTATATCAGGCTCTAATGATGGTTATTTCGAAATGTAGTTGGCCTAATTTGTTGAATGTAACCTTCGTGATGGTAAATTAGAATTCCTCCCTGCATTTCGTTAATTTGAATTCAAATTCAACTTAATGAAAGAATTTATCACAAAGGAGGACGGTAAACTTGAAATAAAACCATCTGCCACTTCATCTCAACATGACTTCGATTTTTATGTGGGCGAATGGAAAATTCGTAATAGAAAACTGAAGGAGCGACTTTCCAATTGCGAAGAGTGGATCGAGTTTGATGCTTTTCAAACTATGGAGTTGATTA
>CALGJW010000553.1 GCA_937930025.1 uncultured Saprospiraceae bacterium
AGCCTCAGTGCTAAAATTTTGTACCCCCGGCGCACCAAGATCTATACTTTTTTCGCCATAACCAGCTCCTTGTTCAGGTTCGTCTCCCACAAATTTTTGGTCGGATTTAGTTGTGCTAGTAACCGATATTAGATAATTTGAAGTGCAGGAAGTCGGTATATCCCCAACTTCATCAATATCCCAATTTCGATTGACTGTTGCTCCAATGATCAATATCCCAACTGAACCCAATCTATCAAATGTCTCTTCCCAAATAGGAAAGTCCTCGCAATGTCTAAAGTCAAATCCAAAAGACATATTTACAGCAACAACGAAAGCACCTTTTGCACCATCGGTATCATTGTATAGTTTTCGCTGATCATAAGCATAGTTTAATCCTGCGAATACGATAGCTTCATTGGTAGAAGGACTGATAGGCATTACTTTCGCACCCCAGGTTATGCCGGTAATACCTAAGTCATTATTGCTTGTGGCACTTATGGTTCCAGCCACTGAGGTTCCATGGGTTGTCGTCGCATGAGAATCATTCAACAAAGCAGGATTAAAACCCCAAACATCATCGACCACGCCGTTTCCATCATTATCAATTCCATCTTCGGCAATTTCTCCTTTGTTTTTCCAAAAACTGCCTTGAAGATCTTCATGTTGTAAATCAAACCCATTGTCAATAACCGCAATGACGATACTATCTCCATTTGGTGTCACGTCTCCTTTGGCAATATCCCAAAACCGATCGACCTCTAATCGCTTCAAAGACCATTGCTCCGAAAACAAAGAATCATTGGCTTCAGTACTTCTTGATTGAGCCAAACTATTTTTCATGAAATATTTTACACTAGCATTTTTTGCCAAGCTTTCTTCTAAAGTATTTCTAGTAATTTTTTGAGGATCAAATTCCAATAGATAAAGATTCGAACCTTCGTGGAGACAACGCGTATTTTCAGCTAAAGCAAAAAGCTGTTTATCCCAGTTGTTTTTTTCGAATTGAACAATATATTGACCATCGAGCGCATTCGATTGATCTTGTCCAATTACAACATAAGCCCATAAATAAAAGGCTAGTAAACAAAGGGTTCTAAGCATCAGTAGTTATTTCTTCCCGAAAATTATGAAAATACTGCATGGCAGGCAACATCCTGGAACCATACCAAGAGAAATAAGTGCCATCAACTAGTTTTATGACCGCAGTTGGACAAATATTTTCAAACAAAGGGAAGTCTTTTTCTTTAAAAGGGAAGGGTTCTGATGAAAGTAGGATATAGTCAGGTTTGGCTTGAAGTAATGTTTCAGCACTAATTTGGGGATATCTTTTTTGTTTGGTAAAAACATTGCTGGCCCCCGTTAGGGTAATCATACTGGAGATAAAAGTATCCCCACCGGCAACCATGATGGGATCTTTCCAGATAACATAAGCTACAGTGGGCATTTTACCGCTAGACTGAATATTGAGTGCTTCCTTCGCAATTTTGATGTCAGTAATCAATTGCTGACCAATACTTTTTTTATTTAAAATAATAGAAAGACTTTCAATCATTTTTAACCCGTCAGAATAATCCTTCACATCTGAAACCCAAACCGGAAATGCTTTCTCAAGGCTTTCTACTAATTCTTTGTCATTCTCTTCCTTGTTGGCAATAATTAGATCTGGATTCAATTTTTCAATCTCCTCGATTCGCAAATTTTTAGTTCCTCCGACAATTGTTTTTTCTTTTCTCCATTGGCTAGGGAATTCACAAAATTTTGTGATTCCAACGACTTCTGAATCGCAACCTAAAAAATGAAGTAACTCTGTAATAGACGGAACAAGAGAAACTATTCTCTTTGGAGAAGGATTAATTTCAATACTTCGATTGAGTTGGTCAATGTATGTTGGCATTATTCAGGTCGAGCCAATTTTTCCCCTTTATACATTTTTTCTCCCGCCAATACTTCGACTTGCAAATGATTTTCAATAGGGGGGACTGGACAATTGTATCCGGTTGCGAAAGCACAATAAGGATTGTAACATTTGTTGAAATCTAAAGTTACTTGACCATCTTTTATATCCGTAGTTTCAAGATCAATATAACGACCACCACCATAGGTTGATTCATCATTTGTGTAATCTTTAAAAGGAAGGAATAAGGAATTCTTGTATTGGGGCATTTTAATAATACGAGCATTTTGGTAGAGAGCCAGTTTGTAACTCTGCCCATTTAGTTTAAAATGAGCCCATGCATACTGCGTAAAAGTTTTTTCGTTTCCTGAATATGTTTTGACTTTAAAAGGCTTTGAATCTTTGGTTAGTTCTACTTTCGCTTGAACTTTATAGTTATCGTTTGCCTTGAAGAATTTGAGTTTTTTTACTGCTTTTGGAGAAGTGAAAAAGGGGCTGCTAGCATCCTTCAGGAAATCCGATTTATAGTGTTTGCGATGTGCTTTTATTTCGGACTTATAATTTCCTTGTGCACTAACGGACAATGAACAAAGAAGCAAAAAAAACCAAAAGATATATTTCATGATATAGTATTACTCGTAATCAAAAACAATTGCAATTTCATTGTACTTATTCATAGCCAATCTAGAAATTGATTTTGCACCATAAAGGGCAAGGTCGGCAACGAATTCCCATGTTGTAGAGACTCCTGGTTGAAATCTATACAATACAGTTCCGCCTCCAATCAATAGACTTCCATCTTCTAAAATTATAAAGTCCTCATTTTCACTTGGTGTAGTTGTAATAAGTTCTGGTCGAAAACCACCGTTTGCTAATTTTTTTATTTGCCAAGGTGCATTATCTGTAATTCGCTGTGTAAAAAATAGGCTACCAGTGTCATCTGCCTTTAAACATCGGCCAATTCTACTTGTGATAAAATCTGTCTTTCCAGTTTGTAAATCTCCAATCACCAAACTGACTGGATCATTAACCAAGAATAATGCAACTTTATTAGGATTGATCCAGCTAGTATAGCCTACTTTAGATTCCTTTGAAATGAGATGTGTCATTTGCGGATCACTATTATATTGATAATTCCATAGAAATTGACTAGAGTCAGTTTCCACTCTCACTGTAGAGAAATTCAGACCAGATTGACCTGGAATGGGAGAAGGGCTGTATTCACTTTCTTCCGTGTCGGTAATCCATCTTAAAGATTTGGTAGGCAAATCCAAAGCAACGATTTCATTTTGACCTGTTCCAGGTAGTCTTGAGGAAAGTAGCCACCACCCATTAATAAAGGCAGGTTGGTTATTGTATCCATTGGGGTTAAAGGAGGAAATCCATCTAGGATCCTCTAGAAAGTACTTTCCGTTGGCACTTTTGTTTAAGTGAAATACGAAAACCTGAGAATTCGGTAAATCTTGCGCTTCAGCTGTAAAAGTAGCGGACAGCACAATTATCAAAGAAAATATAAGTAGGTTTAAAATCTTAGAGCACATGTTCAAAACTAAAAAAATAGTTTGAAAGACCACTAGAATAGTAAAGGCAAATAGCAGAATGTGGAGAAGTTCACGGTTGGGTTATTCGAACAACTTTTTTGGTTTGATGATTTTGGCCAGTTTGGAGATAGCAAAAGTACATGCCAGGCGATAATGCTTCATTGATCTCATACTGATAGAGCCCTCGTTCAACTTCTTGTCCATCAAAGAACCTGTTAACTAAGATTCCTTTTTGATCGCAAATCCATAGCCGGACTTTTTGATCTTTTGGTAAAAATAAATTGACATAGAAAGATTCTGTAAATGGATTTGGGTAAACATCAAAAAACAATTGACCACCTCTATTTCCTAAATCTGATAAGGTTTCTATTATCACTGGTTCACCTTGCAACAAAATGTTAGAACCAACCTTGAATTGACTTTCGTCGGTTATACTATGATTCCAACGGTAAAGATTTACGCCCTGAATTTTTAGCTCTGCTGGAAACACAAAATTCCTAGCTGCGGTTTCAGAACGATCTTTGGTTGTTTTTGCCCAAAGTACATACTTGTAACGACCTTCTAAATTTTTAAAGGCCGCTCCATCAACAGCATCACTTAGATTCAGAAGAGTAGTTCGTTCTTCATCATAACTATATTCTCCGAGCAGATCTGACATCGTTTTATAGGCAATTCCTGATTTGTTTATTTTATGTTCATATAACGGAGTGCCTTCCAAGTTTTGGAAAAGCCCCATCATATGATATTCGCTTTCGGCTTGATCAAAAGGCTTTTTCTCTCCTAGATTAAAGACATGCAATTGATGAATTTTTTCTTTTTGCGCAATAGTTAAAGCTTTCATTAAAAAATTTACCTGAGCCTCTTCTGTTCCAATAAAATCGCCAAATTCTTTTCTGGGAATATTACACTCAGTAATGATGTATTCTTTCTTAGGATAAATGGTTCCTGTGTACCCATATTCTTTAAGCACATTATCGAAATCATTTTTTTGCGAAAGCATGCCTTCAATAGCGGCATCTGAATGTCTAAAGTATTCAAAATCACCAAGGTCATTATTCCAATCCCTCAAACTTCCATCAATATGTGGATAGGAGTGATAACTTATTACATCAAAATAAGCTCCTCCGTAATTTGGATATTCAGGAGTGACTGATCCGTCCTCTGGGTTGTCGGTGTTTTTCAAAATGATATTCATAAAAGCGGGATAACCTAGCCCGCCGACCGCGACATAAGTTTCAGGCGCGAATGTTTTAATGACTTCCCAACTTATTCGCAACATTCGAATGTAGTGCGAGGGAGGCGCGTACAATGCATAATCACAGGGGTCGGGATCTTCATTCCACCAACTTTCAGGAAATGATTCTGGCTTCCAAGCATTGGCGGAATAATCATAATCTGGCTCATTCCAAATTTCCCAGACTTTCACATAGTCCTTGTACTTGGTCACCATTTTGTACAAGTATAATGCATAATAGTTCGTATCATTTACTGGCGTACCGTTTTCACCATTATCCCAAATGGGTGTATATAAATTTGCGAAAACAGCAGAAGGATGTGAAGCACAATAGGGAGTTGGATCTCGATGTTCTTCCGAGGGATAGCCTACGAAGACTGTATTGTATTTTATGCCAAGTTTTTCATAATGTTGAAATTCTTCTAGTCTAATATCATATCCATAGTATTCTAGAAAATGTTCGAATAGGGCAGGGCGCATGCCGTTTATTCCGGCTCCTGTTGTCCCTCTATCTGGATTGCCAGCGGCAATATCGGCCAATGCTTTATCATTCCAACCTGGATAATAACCCATATTTGTACCATAGGCAAACGGAAAAGAATAAGCACCGACGGAATCATTGGCAGTGAAATCCACTTGGGCGGAACCTTGGAATTGGAAAAAAGATAGCAGTAAAACAATAATGATAAATCTCAGCATTGAAAATGGGTTTGAGTTATACAACAGCACAAGAACGCAGTGGTTCTAGGTTGGCGAAACGCCCAATACATTAATCCTAATTTCTATTGTTAAAACTGATTGGCTCCTCTGAAAAGACGTTTCCATCTTATTCCATTAAATATACTACCATCTTGGGTTGAAAACCAAATAAACAATGGCTTTCCTACCACGTGATCCGCTGGAACAAATCCCCAGATTCGACTATCTTCCGAATTATGTCTATTATCACCCATCATCCAGTAATAATCTTGCTTGAAGGTATAAGAAGTGGATTGCTCTCCATTAATATAGATTCGACCATTCTTGACTTCTAGTTTATTGCCTTCGTAAACTCTAATTGCTCGATCGTATAATGCAATATTTTTTGGAGTAACTACAATGGATTCTCCAGCCGCAGGAATTTTTACCGGACCATAATTATCATTAGACCAGTTGAAATTTTTTGGATCATGTGGGAAGTAGCGCCCCCCTTGAGGTACAGACTGATTTGGATCTTTTACAATGTTGATGGATGGGTCCCAAACTTTAAGCGCTGCAATTTGCTCATCGTTTAATGCAAAGACACGATCCTGTGATAAATGATATTCTAGATCTGCTCGATAGAGATTTAGATCAATTAGCTTTTCCCTTAAGCCCGATTTTTTTGTATCAACAACATAGTTGAATTGTACTTTAGATGGATTTTCCGCTAGTGCGCCGTTGATGTATAGCTGACGATCTTTTATTTCAATTTCATCTCCCGCTATAGCAACACATCGTTTGATGTAATGATCCTTTTTGTCCAATGGCCTAGTTCTTAAGGGAAAATTTCTTGGGATGCTCGCTAGCCTTGGGTTGTTTTTTATATCATAGACCGAATAGTTTCTAGACGGAGTGACATAAACCGAATCACCTTCTGGGAAATTAAAAACTACTGGATCATTTCTTTTTATTTTTGTGATAGCCGGGAGTCTTCGAACTTTTAATTTTGGTTTTTCTAAATAGGATTCGTTGCCAATTACAGGGATCTGATTATGCAGCAAAGGAATTTGTAAAACCGTTTCAGGAGTTCTCATGCCGTAATGAACTTTAGAAACGAAAAGAAAATCTCCAACCAATAAACTTCCTTCCATGGATGGAGTAGGGATCACATATGCTTCTATTAAAAACATTCGAATAAAAGCAGCTGCAAAAACTGCAAAAACTATGGCTTCCACCCATTCTCTAGGTTGGGATTTAGCATAAGGATTTGTTCTACTCAATTTTGTAAAGGCCCCTTTATCCCCTGTACTTATGGCCTCTTTCATTTTATCATCATAGGCCTTTTCGAGTAAGACAGTTTGACCGACGTATTTGTCTTTTTCATTTTTTCCAATTGACCAAAAGATGATTGGCGCAAAGATTACCGCCAACGCAGAATCACTTAATTCCAATCTCTTAAAGGAACGAACCAAGTCAACATTTAGACTTGCCAGGATAAAGATGTTAACAATTGGAAAAAGTAGCCAAAGCGCATACATTGGAGACCTTCCAACGATCTTGGCTGCTGTGGCAAAATTTAAACCTGGGATATAAGCATTGCTCCCTTTTTCTCCTGCTTTCTCAAAAAGATCTTTGGCGGTAATACACCAAAGGATATAATAGACTATTAGAAATATCAATATACTCACTGAATCATTTTTTTGGTTGCTACAAAAATCGATGCAAAGATAATCGAAAGGAGGATTTCCCCTTAATTTCTTTGCAGACTTGATAATTGGAAAGATTCAAAACTTATTATTGGTAATAACAGCTAATTAGATAAGAATGAGATTGTCTTCGACAGATTGCGAATTATTCTACTTCCCCTTCGACAAATAGAATCTCAGGTTTACGCTGATTACTGAAGAAAACCCTTATTTTCTTATAGAAATAACCCACTTTTTGCGCATCATATTCAATTTCTAATATGCCAGTACTATCTGGAAGAATAGGTTCGAAGTTATAGCTGGGAGCGGTACATCCGCAAGCAACCCGGACATTATCAAAGGTTATTGGTTCATCTGAGATATTCGTAAAAGGGAATGTAACTGTCTGAGGTATCCCTTGACTCATTAATCCAAAATCATATGTGGTATCCATTCCCCATTTTACAATCCCTTCGTTCTCAGGTCCATTAAGACCTAGCGTACAGACCATTAATAAGGTGGACAGCAATGTTTTCATATTATTTTATTCTTCTTTCTTCTGAACTTGATCCAAAATCTCCCAAGTGTGATCGCCCAAAAGATTAACAGTGGCTCTGTAACTAAATGGTGGGTTAGATCCCCATTCATTGGGTCCTACCATAGACAAAACAAAATCTCCAGCAGATTTAGTATACAAGTAGTAAGTTTCTCCAATTACCGGCTTAAATCCACACTGAGCTTGGTAAATTTCCTCAGAAATCTCTACTCTTTGTTGAATTCGCTGGGCTTGTAGAGCAAGAAGATTTATCTGTTCTCTGATTTGATCAATCTGTAAATCCGTTTGTTTGTACATGGCCTTTAAAGCCAAACCAGTGACTTTACCTCGATCCATCGGTTTAATAACCGCTCCACCTACTGTATGGGCATATGGGAGCAGGTGAGGATTTATTGCAATTTTGTCCTTCGATTGGGTTGAACTTTAATTGTTCACTTTCCTTTTTAGTATCCTCTTTATTCACACTCATGGCAAGTAAATCAAACTGTTAGCCAATTTGTTTGGAGAATAATCCATTATTTTAACAAAAATTCTCCTTGTCCAGCCAAATATCCTTTATTATATACTTCGACACTATATTTTCCCGGTGAAAATGCAGAGCCTGGTTCCCAAAGAAAACATCCGACTTCAGGACCATTTTCGTAAGGAAGCTCTTTGGATTGAGTATATCGCATGTCTACATTGTCATGCGTTTTCATAATCCCGGAACCCATATTTTCAATGGCAATTGTTTCACCGAGCGGAGTTAAGACTCTGACAAAAAAGGGCTCAACTCCGGCTGGAGCAACTGCGTTAGATGTTGTTGTAAAACAAACTTTTAATCGATCTGTCTTGCTAGCCTGTTTGGTAGAGGCAGGTTTTCCACTTTTTCGAACCTTCCAAGCCGAGGCTGAGACATCTATAACTTGAATGACAGAGGCTTTGGTTACCACTTTGGAAAGTTGAGAATTTTTTGATTCCAATCCTTGTTTTTCGGACTGTAGATTTTCTTTTGCTTGAATAAGTGATTCATTCACCGTTTTTGAAGAAGTCAATTCACTAGACAGGTTTTGATTAGTTGATGCGAGCTGTGAATTTTGAGCTATAAGCGCCTGATTCTCTTCCTTCAATGTATTTACATCGACTACATATGATTCTAGTTGACCTTTTAACTCCGCAATTTGTTGCCTAGCTTGATCAAATTGTAATTTCGTCCGTTTTCCAGAACCAATCATTTGTTTGATCTTATTTCGTTGCTCGCCTAATTGTCCTTTTTGAGTTTCGATTAGATCGTTGAGTTCTTCATTCCCAGTTTTCATGGATTCCAACTCAGACAAGGCTTCATAATATTGTTTTTCAAGTTCTACTTGCAGTCTATCTGTTTCCATTATCTCATCTGTTTTCGTTGCCAGTTCGGCATTAAGTTGAGATTTGTTGTACAATAAAAAGGCAATAATGCCCAATAAGGCTATAAAAACTACGGCTGCAATAGCGGTAACCCGTTGTTGTGAATCTTGTGCGGAGCTCATTCTAAATTATTTATTTCTTGGTTATGTTTGAAGCTATCAATGAAAAAGATAGTGAAAAAGAGGTTTATTTCGAGTGTCAAATTAAGAAGAATTGACTAATTCATTATACTTGAGGGATGATCAGTTCGCCAGAAAGATGAAATAATGAACTGAATCGTTGCACCTTTATTAATAAATACTGTAAAACGCAGTCCTAAGATCAAAAGAATGCATAGAAATATCGAGTTGACAAGGGTATTATTCTTAGATATAGAAACCGTGTCAGAAAAAGCCAAATACATTGAATTAGACCCGGATTGGCAAGCCCTTTGGGGTATAAAAGCCAAACAAATCTTGCGTTCTAGTGAACCTATTTTAGACGAAGAGATTCTTTCAAAACTCTATGAAGAGCGTGCCGGAATCTTTAGCGAATTTGGAAAAATAGCCTGTATCTCTGTTGGAATATTGCTTAGGGATTCGGATTCCAAAGAATTGAATGTGAGACTTACTTCCTTTAAAGATCCGGATGAAAAAGTACTATTGGAATCATTTGTGAAAATGTTGGAACAATATTATCCTGATCCAAATATTTATTTCCTTTGTGGACACAACATTCGTGAGTTTGATATCCCGTATATCTGTCGACGAATGATTTTGCATAAAGTTAGATTTCCACAAGTTTTGGAGATTTCTGGAAAAAAACCATGGGAAACAAAATTCATTTTGGATACTTTGGAAATGTGGCGCTTTGGGGATTTTAAAAACTACACTTCTATGAAGCTCTTAACCAAATTGTTAGACGTGCCTTCCCCAAAAGATGATATCGATGGTTCGGAGGTTGGCCGAGTTTTTTGGCAGGAAGGTAATATAGATAGAATCGCCACCTACTGTGAAAAAGATGTGTTGGCTGTCATACAATTGATGATGCGCTACAAAGGTTTACCATTATTAGACTCGATGAATATTGTTCATGTATAAGCGAAAAACTACTTTTGTAAAAAATATTAAATGGAACATCTAATAGCTCCCTCAGTTCTTGCAGCTGATTTTGGAAATCTCAAGAATGACCTGTCAATGATAAACCTCAGTAATGCCGATTGGCTGCATGTGGATATTATGGATGGTCGATTTGTTCCAAACATCTCTTTTGGAATGGCCATTGTAAAAAGAATGAATGAGCTATGTGAAAAACCATTGGATGTTCATCTAATGATAGTAGAACCAGAGAAGTATATCGAAGAATTTCGTGCAGCTGGAGCTGATGTAATTACTGTGCACTATGAGGCCTGCCCTCACATTCATAGAACTTTGCAGCAAATAAAAGCTTCCGGAGCTAAAGCAGGAATAGCTTTGAATCCTGGTACACCAGTATCAGCGGTGTCTGATCTAATTGAAGATGCTGATTTATTCTGCCTCATGTCAGTTAACCCGGGATTTGGTGGTCAAAAATTTATCTATCAAACTTTGCCGAAGGTTAGACAGTTAAAAAGTATGATTGATGAGAAAAACTCTCAAACCGTCATTGAAATTGATGGTGGAGTAGGACTTCAAAATGCAGAGGAATTGCTGAAGGCTGGAGCCAGGGTTTTAGTAGCCGGTTCTGCAGTATTTAAGGCAGAAGATCCGTTGGACGTCATTTCTCGAATGAAAAGTATCGGTAAGGACACCCTTATCGCATAATTTGCGTTAATAATGGGTATCATTATTACATATGAAGCTGAACCGACGACATCTAAATTTTTTCATTCTATTCTTTTCCCTAGCTTCCATGGCTAGTCTCTTTGGTCAATCAAAGACCTATGTGGCAGGGAATATCACTGATGGCCTGACTGATACGCCCATCGATTTTGTCACTGTCTATATTGATGGTACAAATAAAGCGGTAGAATCAAGTATCAATGGAAACTATAAAATTGATATTCCTCCTAATACTGCAATTGTCATAAAGTATTCTAGAATAGGTTATAAGGAGGCTTCAACTAAAGTATCTCCTCAACAGGAAGGTGCTCAAAAAAGAATTGATGTCATAATGGCTCCTTTGGAATCTGATATAGAAGTAACCGTTACGGAGTCTCGAATTGATGAAGGAGGAATGGTAGTTCAAGATGTTCAAGAATTGAAATTACTTCCTTCAGCTTCTGGAAACTTTGAATCTGTTTTACCAGCAATCGCACTTGGAACCAATAGTGGTTCTGGGGGAGAGCTTTCTTCTCAGTATCAAGTGAGAGGAGGAAATTATGATGAAAATCTAGTTTACGTCAATGATTTTGAAATATATCGTCCACAATTAATCAGATCTGGACAACAGGAAGGGCTTACTTTTCCCAACATTGATTTGATTCGAGATCTAAGTTTTTCCTCCGGTGGTTTTGAAGCCAAATATGGAGATAAACAAAGTTCTGTGTTAGACATTAAATACAAACGGCCCGATTCCTTACGCGCTTCTGTAGGACTTTCCGCTCTTGGTGGCTCTGCGCATATAGAAGGATCAATCAAACTTGGAGAGGACAATTATAGAAGACTTAGATATTTAGTGGGAGCGCGTTATAAGACTACAAAGTACTTATTGGGTAGCCTAGATATTCAAGGGGAATACACACCTAATTTCGCTGATGTTCAATCCTATATAACCTATGATGTTAGTAGAAATTGGCAAATAGGCCTTATGGGTAATTACAATTTTTCTCAATACAATTTTATTCCGGAAGATAGAAATACCGCATTTGGATTAATTCAAAATGGATTAAACTTAATCTCCGTTTTTGAAGGTCAGGAGATTGATGATTTTACTACTGGAATGGGAGGAATTTCTGCTACTTATTTGCCAGATCGAGATCATAATCCGATTTATTTAAAGTTTTTAGGTTCATCTTATTCTTCTCGCGAAAACGAGGGAATTGATATCATTGGAGACTATTTATTAGGACAAGTTGAAACTAACTTGGGCTCAGATGATTTTGGAGAAATAGTTGGCGTGTTAGGCACAGGAACTGAACATCAATTTGTTCGAAATTCCTTAAATGCCAGGGTTACAAACTTCGCCCATAAAGGAGGCATTGAATTTCAATCCGGAGATGCAAAGCTAGGAGAAGCGACTAATGCGCATTTCTTGCAATGGGGAATGAAAATTCAAAATGAATCCATTGTGGATGAGATCAAAGAGTGGGAGCGGCTAGATTCTGCCGGTTTTTCACTCAATTACGACACCTCCCAAGTATTACTAAGTTCGGTGTTAAAAAGATCAAATCAATTGACCTCCAATCGGTATAGTGCTTTTGTTCAAAACAGTTATTCTTTAAAAAAGGATGATAAATTTGAGACTAGAATAACAGCAGGTATTCGAAGTTCTTATTGGGATTTAAACAAGGAAGTTACAATCAGCCCTAGAGCGCAAATTTTATGGAAGCCTTTGTCTTGGAAACAGGATTATAGTTTTCGCTTTGCTGCTGGATTATATCATCAACCTCCATTTTATAGGGAACTTAGACGGCCGGATGGCACGACAAATAATAATTTGAAAAGTCAAAAGTCTTTGCACTTTGTCGGTGGCTTTACCAGAGATTTTTTCTTGGGGAAGCGCTATCCCAAAAAGTTCAGAATGATCATGGAAGCTTACTATAAGCGACTTTGGGATTTGGTTTCTTATGAGGTTGATAATGTTCGAATTCGATATTCTGGAGAGAATGATGCCACAGGTTATGTTACTGGAATTGATTTTAGATTGAACGGCGAATTTGTCCCGGGTGCTGAATCTTGGATTAATTTATCGATACTTCGTGCCCGTGAAAGTTTGACGGGTGTCACTCATTTAAAAAGGGAAGTTGGTGATCCTGAAGCAATTGAAGTTAAAGATGTTGCCAGGCCAACTGATCGATTAGTTAATGTGAGCATTGTTTTTCAAGATCATCTACCGAGAAACGAAAATTTTAAGGCTCATGTCAATCTGAATGTAGGGACAGGATTACCTTTTGGCTTAAAAGATGACAATAAAGAATTTCGAAACACTTATCGATTTAGTGCCTATCACAGAGTAGATATCGGATTCTCCTTAGCATTGTGGGAAAGAAAATGGCGGAATTTAAAGCCAAATCATCCGCTTCGTTTCACACGCTCTTCTTGGGTGAGTTTGGAGATTTTCAATTTACTTCAAGTGCAAAATGAAGCCTCTCACACCTGGATTAAGACAGTTTACAACAGTCAATACGCTATCCCAAATTATTTAACCTCCCGTCGGATTAATCTAAGGTTAAGATTTGACCTATAATAGCATAAACTTCAATTAACACTAATCGGGCTGCAACTTAAAGAAGATTTATTCTATCTTTAAGGGTAAGAACTATTTGCTCCCATCTTTCGATACACAACTACCTTTTACCCTAAAATTGGTAACTAATATGAATACAATTAGATCCTTCTTTCTATGCATACTTTTGATTGCATTCTTCTCGGCTGATTTGCCGGCACAAAATGAGCAAAAACAGCGCATTGGCTGTCATAGTGACCAAGCAGTAGAAGAGCTTGTCAACCAAGATGCTCGATTTGCTAAACGACATGCTGCTTTCATGAATAGCATTAAGGACGGATCTAGGCTTAACAATGCTGGATCAAGAGCTCTACTAGCTGAAATTATAAGAATTCCTGTAGTAGTTCATGTTATTCACAGCGGTGAAGCAATTGGGGTAGGGGAAAATTTATCAGCAGAAAGAATTCAAGCTCAGATCGATGTATTGAACGAAGATTTTAATGCAGAGAATCCAACTTATGCTTCCGCTCCAGCCAGATGGCAAGATGATATTGGAAATGCAGAAATTCAGTTTTGTCTGGCATCCATTGACCCTAACGGTAATCCTACAAATGGAATTACACGTCATCAAATAGAAGTTACTGGAACCAGTTTGGATGATGATAATATTGAAACTGATGTAAAACCTGCAACTTATTGGAATACAAATCTATACTATAATATTTATACGCTGCCCATTCCTGGAACTACTGCTGGCGGAGGAACAACAGGCTACGCTTATTATCCGAGTTCAGCAGGATCGATTCGAGATGGCTCAGTAGTTGATTACCGATGGTTTGGTGGTCCAGGATTTGGACAATCGGGATCGGGAACTTTAACGCATGAGACTGGACATTATTTAGGGTTGCCTCATCCTTTCGATGATGATAGCTGTATGGCTGATGATGGTTTTGCTGACACACCAAATATCGATCACTCCTCTGGATGGATGGGGAATTGTTCAAATGGATGGCCAACAGGAGATATTTCTTGTGGTAATGAAGCCATGTATATCAACTTCATGGATTATGCTTCACCCGACCAATGTGTAAATTCATTCACACATGATCAAATCGCTTTTATGCGAGCAACTTGCAATAATGAAAGATTGCAATTGACACAAAACGTAACAGCAGTTTGTTCGTTTTTTGATTATGATTTAGCAACTGTGAATATCCAGTCGCCAGGATCTTTAGCCTGTACAGGTGTTGATGTAACCCCAGAAATTTCAATTACTAACTTTGGTTTAGAGACTGTTACCAACCTTAGTATTTATTACCAAATAAATTCCAACACGCCCATCCTATTTAATTGGGTAGACAATATTCTATCAGGAGAAACGCAAGAAGTTACACTTGTACCATACACCCCACCAGGAGGAACCTATACTTTTACCGTTTGGGTGGAATCTCCAAATGGTAATGTAGATGAAAATCCAGACAACGATAGTTTGATGGTTTCTTCAACCATACTTGCTCCAGTAAGCCTTCCGCTAAACGAAGGATTCGAAAGCACAACTTTTAATCCAACTCCGAATGGCGTTTTTATTCAAAATCCTGATGGAGATGTAGCATGGGAACGTAATACCAATTTCAGTGGGATGGGAACATCGACTGCTTGTGTGAAATTTGACAACTTTAATGCAGTAGGTCAAGAGGGCCATCTCGATTACTTAATAACACCCATATATGAATTCGATCAACCGACCGCAACTACTTTGACTTTTGATTATGCTTATGCCTATTACCAAGGTACTCCAAACACAAATTACGATAGTTTGATAATTGCGGTTTCTGTGGATTGTGGTAATACTTATGACCAAATTATAATGCGAGATGGTGGTGTTACATTATCTACCACACAACCATATAGTAATCCTTTTAACCCATTTCCAAATGAATGGCAGACTAGAACTATTGATCTTTCTAGTCTTGGAACTCCAGATAATATTACAGTAGCTTTTATCAATAAATCTGGCTACGGAAATAATCTTTACCTAGACAATATTAATATTTCTGGACCTTGTGACATAAGTGCAGAAATTCAAACTACCCAAGTAATCTGTAACGCCCAATGTAATGGAACTGCGGAAGCGGTTGTCACCGGAGCGAGTGGAGCCATAACCTATGATTGGTCGGATGGGATTGCAGGAATAAATGATGCAACCGCGACTGGGTTATGTGGTGGAGATTACTCAGTGACAATTACTGATGAATCGAATTGTGAAATCATTGAAACATTTACCGTTGTAGAACCCGACCAGATAAATTTGACATTTACATTGGTACCCCTTTCAGGACTAGGAAATAACGATGGTGAAATAGAAGTATTGGTTACTGGTGGAACTGGAAACTATATGTATAACTGGCCACATGAACCAACGAATAATACAAACATAGCAAGCAACTTATCACCTGATGTATATCAAGTAATTGTGCTAGATGAAAATGATTGTCAAGGGGAATGGTTTATTGAAGTGTTAGAATATGATTGTTCTGGATTTATTGCTCAAGGTAATCAAACTGATATTGTTTGTCCTGGTATGGCTACAGGATCCATTCAAATTACTTCGACGGGTGGAATACTGCCACTTACTTACAATTGGGAAGGAGGCTTGATGGGGGATAATCCTACTGGACTTTTGGCTGGGCCTTATTCAGTAACCGTTGTTGATTCCGCGAATTGTTCGCAAATATTAACCTTTGATCTAACAGAACCAAATCCCATCAACTTAGATATAATTTCAACTGATGTAACAGGAAACGGACTAAATGATGGAACTGCAAGAGCTAATGCTATAGGAGGAAACGGTGGTTTCATGTATGATTGGGGAGCTGCTGGAACAGGAGCAAATATTACAAACTTGGCACCAGGTGACTATACGGTCACTGCTACAGATTCGGAAGGATGTACTATTACGGGAGTAGTTACTATCAATGAATTTGATTGTAATAATTTTTCTGCTAGCATAAGTTCTACAGATGTGTTGTGCCCTGGAGATGTTAATGGAACTTGTTTAATTTCTGTAGCCGGAGGATTACTGCCAATTAGTTATGAATGGTCTATTCCTGGCGGTTTGGATGAAATGCATAATAGCTTGCCTGTAGGCAATATTGTTGCAACAGTAACTGATGCTTTAAACTGTTCTGTCATTGTATCTGCTGTGATTAATGCGCCCGATGAGTTAGTTGTGAATCCAATTGTTACCGATCTAACATGTTTCGGATCAAATGATGGAATAATTTCTTTGGATATTTCTGGAGGGGTTGAACCTTATTCAGTGGTTTGGTGTGATAATGCATCTGGTGCAACACGAACAGGTTTGGCTGCTGGACAGTACTGTGGAGAGGTAATAGATGAAAATGGATGCTCGATTGAATTTACCACTGAAGTAAATGAACCTCAGGCGTTGACAGTTGAATTTGATATTACTCCTCCTAGTTGTTTTGGAAGTTTAGACGGATCGGTAACTGCGATAATTTCGGGCGGAACCGGAAACATTAATCATGAATGGAGTGTGGCTCAGACTGGATTAACAATTACGGGAATTGGATCTGGAACTTATGTGATTTCGATACTTGATGAAAATAGTTGTGAACTTGAAGAGCTCGTAATTGTCGATGGACCACTTGAAATTATACCCAATTTTTCCGTTACTCATGAGACTATCGTTGGTGCAAATGATGGAGCAGTTTCAGCAACGGGATCGGGAGGTGTTGGAAGTTTGACATTCGACTGGGGAATTCCTTTAGGCATAACAAATACTTTGGCTGGATTATCACCAGGTACTTATCCAGTAACAGTCATGGATGAAACCGATTGTATTGTAATCACTGAAGTTGTTATTCTATCAGGTGGAGTAGATTGCTCCACACTCGAATTGGAAGTGATAGAATTAAATAATGTTAGCTGTAATGGATTCAATGATGGTTCTATCACAGTTACTGCTGTTGGTGGGACTCCTATGTATGCTTATAGTTGGTCTAACCTAGCTTCAGGTCCTAGTGTATTTGGATTAGCTCCTGGGCCGATTGGATTGACAATTACTGATGGAAACGATTGTGAAATAACAGAGATTTTGGAAATAACAGAGCCAGATGCTCTTACATTGAGTATTTCCTCCACAAATGAAACTGGAAGCGGTGCAAATGATGGTACAATCACCGCTATTGGTGGAGGTGGTACCGGAACACTGACTTATACTTGGGACCCTGCTGCTTCGGGACCAAACTTAAATGGGCTTTCACCAGGAATTTATTCCCTCACACTAAGTGATGAAAATGATTGCCTAATAACTGATCAAGTTGAAATCTTAGCTGGAGGAATTGATTGTATGAATCTGGCGGTAGAAATAACTGAGATTATCGATGTGCTTTGCTTTGAAGAAAGTACGGGATTCGCAACTGCCTTGGCCACGGGTGGTTCTGGAGCCTATTCTTACATCTGGTCTAGCGCCCATCTTGGAGCTCAAGCAGGACCAGTTAGTGCAGGCCCGATTACAGTTACTGTTTTTGATTTAGAAACTGGCTGTGAAGTTTCGGCAAGCGGAGCAATATCCCAACCGACTTCTGCAATTACTGCTATTACCTCTTCCACACCAACATCTGGTGGCATGTCCAACGGAACGGCGACTGTTATTGCTTCAGGAGGTACTGGGACCTTGACTTATCTCTGGTCCAATAATAATGAAATGACTAGCTCGATTTCAGGACTAGCAGCAGGAACATATATGGTAACCATTGAAGATGAAAATGAATGTTCTATTGTAGAAACGGTAGTGGTGGATAATGGCATCGTTGATTGTATGAATCTAGCGGTAGAAATAACTGAAATTATCGATGTGCTTTGCTTTGAAGAAAGTACCGGATTCGCAACTGCCTTAGCCACTGGTGGTTCTGGCGCCTATTCTTATATCTGGTCTAGTGCCCATCTTGGAGCTCAAGCAGGACCAGTTAGTGCAGGCCCAATTACGGTTACTGTATTTGATTTAGAAACTGGATGCGAAGTTTCGGCAAGCGGAACAATATCGCAACCTAATTCAGGAATAACTGCTAGTACGACGTCAACGGCTACCTCAGGTGGAATGGCAAACGGAACTGCGACTGTAATTGCCTCAGGAGGTACTGGGACCTTGACTTATCTCTGGTCCAATAATAATGAAATGACTAGCTCAATTTCCGGATTGACTGCTGGTGTATATATGGTAACTATTGAAGATGAAAATAATTGTTCCATTGTAGAAACTGTGGTTGTTGACAATGGTACAGTTGATTGCTCTGGATTTTCTGGAACGCTTCAAGTTACAAGTCCTCCTTGTGGTGAAAATAATGGAGGTGGTGCATTTGTAAGTTTAACCGGAATGATTCAGCCTGTGGAATATAATTGGTCCGTAGCTGGAGCGGCAAATTCTCCGGGCATTGTAGCACCTGTAGGTCCTGTTTCAGTAATAGTTACAAACGGAGACGGCTGTGTAATCAATTTAGCTGATGACATAACTTTTGTACCTGGTATACAGATTGGAAGTTTTAATATTTCTGAAACTAGTGGTTCTGGAAATTCTGACGGAGCAATAAGTTTATCTGGGGTGACAGGTGGTCAAGGTACTTTGACTTATAGTTGGTCCAACTTAATGAATGGTTCTACTATTTCAGGTCTAACTGCTGGATTTTATACGGTGACCATTTCAGATCAAAACGGTTGTGATACAGAACAATCTTTTGAAGTTATGGATGGCGCTGGTTGTATCTTAAATTTTGATGTTACCGAAACGGCAACTTCTTGCTTTGGTACCAACGATGGATCAGCGGAAGTTTTTCCGAATGGTGGTTCAGGTAACTATACTTATAACTGGTCCAATTTTACAAATCAAGCAAGTATTACCGCTGGAGCTGGAACCTATACAGTAACTATCGATGATGGTCAAGGATGTGGCAATGTGGTTACAGTAAATATTCCGGAACCTTCAGAACTGACAAGTGATATATTTGGATTTGATGGTTCTTGTGGTGGTGCAGCCGCGGCAAGTGCGCAAGGTTTGGGAGGAACTCCTCCATATAGTTTCCTTTGGAGTAATAATGAAACCACTTCAACCATTGATAACTTAACCCCGGGTTCCTACTCGGTTACTGTGATGGATGTCAATCAGTGTAGCACAATCAATTCTGTTTCAGTAGATAATTCTGGAGATGTATTCGCGGCCTTTGGTTCAGTTACTGATGTTAGTTGTGCCGGGTTTTCCGATGGAATTATTACCCTGCAGATAATAGAAGGAACTCCACCTTATATGATACAATGGAGTACTGGTTCTACCTTGCCTACAATAACAGATTTGGAGGCAGGAAATTATACTGTTCAAGTCACAGATGCCGCTGGTTGTAACTTTGCAAGTCAGTATGAAGTGCAAAGTCCGGGATCTATGGATGTCAACTTTATTTATACTCCTGGAAATGGACTGGATGATGGAACGCTTCAGGCAGATGTAACTGGGGGAAAAGGACCTTATAGATATTCTTGGAGTACTGGACAAGCAGGACCATTTATTTCTGGAGTTTCTGTAGGAATCTATACTGTAGAGATTACCGATGATAACGGTTGTACTTATACAGAAACAATAGATCTTAGTACTGTTGCAAATCTGGATATTGATGGATTGAAAAGTTGGAATTTATTTCCTAATCCTACAAAAGACTATGTCTATTTGAATATTGAATTGGAAAATCAAAGAGACTTATCGCTCAATATTTATAATATCTCAGGTGTGAATATTTTCCAACAGGCGCTTTTTGGAAAAGCTATTCAAGAACAAATTGATTTGGGAGATATTCCAAGTGGAACTTATTTTGTGTTACTGACTGATGAGCTTGGAAACGCTGCCAGAAAGAAATTGGTGGTGGTGAAGTAGTGCTAAGAAGGAAAAAACTAAACTCCCAACCCTTTTAATTTTATCTCAATTTTGTGATAGGATTAAAAGGGTTTTTTATTGTAATTATTTTAGAATTTTATGAGATGGTAGGTCGTTCCAAAACAGTAAGGTGATGACATATAGATTTCAAATTCCAATTTTAATATTTTCATTTATCATCCTGATCAGTTGTGATCCGGCATCAGATGATGATATGAACCCTGTCCCACCTCCGCCACCAGAGGAGTGTGTTATTGACGAAAATTTTCCTTTAGAAATTGTTTGGGCGAATTTGTTGAGAGCAGATTCATCTAAAGGTGGAAGTATGATTCCGATGATTTATGAGAATGATATTTTGTTCAACAATGGAAGAACCGGAATTGTGAATACTATTTATTCCATGTCTCCTTCCGACGGTACTAAGCAATGGGAGTGGGATGAATTTGTTGAACCACCAGGAGATTTTATAGAATTAAAATCAGCTTTCGCTTCTCAGGCTTTTGATGACAAATTTTATTTTAATCATGGGCAGTATAAAATGCTTTTGGATCTGGAAGACAAAAAATTAATTTGGAGTACAGATGCGGGATTCTCTGATTCAAGACAGACAAGGATAGGGGAGTATCTATATTATGTAGGTTATGTATCCAACACAGGAGCAGTTCAAGGGTCTCAATTATTTCGACTGCATAAGGATTCTGCTATTGATAATTGGGAATTGGTTTACGAATTGCAAGGCAATCATAATTTAGGTATTCCGGCTCTTTGGATTAATTCTCAAGGAAAAGAAATTCTTATATCTCAAAGTTATACACCATCTCCGGGAAAGACCTATTTAATTGGATATAACCTTGCAGAGAAAAGGCAGGAATTCTTTTTAGAAAATTTCACCGATTTACTAAAAAAGAAATTTCCGCCGATAATTTATAATGATAAAGCTTATCTTCCTTTATCTGGAGGAATTACATGTGTGGATTTAGTATTGGAAGAGGCGCTTTGGGAAACAGAAAGCCAAGGGTTTAATTATTTTATTGAATCTAATCCCTTGTTGCAGGATAATCAAATAATAGTTCATTCAGACAATGAATATATTTTTGCTGTAGATGCTGATACTGGAAATGTTACATGGGAGAGTGAGAATACT
>CALGJW010000554.1 GCA_937930025.1 uncultured Saprospiraceae bacterium
TATAATCCGATGGACAGGTAGTTGGCAAATCTCCTTCAATATCCACATTGTCATCTGAATTGGTAGTTGCCCCAATATTTAATATTCCTTGCACACCCAATGAATCATAAAATTGGCACCAGAGCGGTGCATCCGCTGGATCTCCACCATCCAATCCCCAAGAGGCGTTCGAAGACACCACAAAAGCTCCCTGCGAACCGTTCGTTTCATTGTATAACTTTCGCATGGTATAGGGATAGGCATACGCCTCAAGAACCAAGGCTTCGTTGGTATTGAAATTATTTTTAATCATCATGGTTTTAACTTGCCAGTTAATGCCAGTGACTCCAAGGCCATTATTTCCGACTGCTCCAACCATTCCGGTTACATATACGCCATGGTTTCCATTATCTACATTATCATTGTCCTGAAATATATTCCAACCGTTGTAATCATCAATGTATCCATTGCCATCATCATCATTGCCATTATTTGGAACTTCTCCTTCATTTACCCAATGATTAGCCATCAAATCTGGATGATCAAGGTCAGTTCCATCATCCAAAATGGCAACCACAATTTCATCTCCATCTGGGGTCAACCCTCCAGTGGAAATATCCCAAGCCAATTCAGCATCTACATCTGAATCTTCTAGGCCGACGGTACCATCATTAAACCAATGCCATTGACTAGTGAAAAGTGGATCATTAGGCAGTGTAGCCCTTGAATTTACGAGATGATTGTTTTGAGCGATAATTACCCCTGGGAAATTCGAAAGCTGTCTTAAGACTTGATAATGAGCTATTTCTGTATGGTCAAAACTGAAAACCCAGACTTCCATTGGGGAATGCAGCTTTCTAATCTCTTTCAATCTACTTTTTAATCCAAAATGGTTTTCATAAGATTTTAAGAATTCTGAAGGCCTTTTATTGGCTTCTAGCTGTATTAGAAGTTCCCCTTGAACTATGTCTAGAGACTGGGAAATCCCTTGATTGGCCAATAAAAGGATACTCAAGAAGGTTAATATTGTGCTAATAGATTTGGACATTGAAGGTCTTTTTTTCACTCTCTTGTTTGCAAATTAATGGAATTCACTAAGTTTTCTAGTCGTGCTATATACTTACGGTGCAATAATGTTTTCGTTGCCTGTATATGAGAAGCTATTCTTACAAAATTTTAGTCAAATTGGATCCAAAGGCGATAAAGTTAGTGTTGTTAATACTTATTATAGAATATTTAATACTTTCTTTTGATGATAAAATCAAAGAAATCGGTGACCAAACATCCATATTGATTACCTTTGTCATTCCAAATTAAGATATAAACACGCAGATTAACTTATGAGACACATAATTTTAGCAGCTGTTCTCTTGCTTTCTTTCAGCCTTCCTGCCCAAACCATCAAAAAGGCGGATAAAGAATTTGAGCTTGGTAATTTCGTGGCTGCCGTGGCTATGTATCAAAAAATAGCCATTAAAGATTCGAATAATGGTGACATTGCTGGTAAATTAGGCGATTGCTATCGCATTTTAAACCAATTGGATACTGCTGAGAAATGGTATCGAAAGGCAGCTCAAATTTCTGGTTCTTCTTCAGAAACCTTACTCAATCTCGGTCATGTACAGAAGATGCAAGGCAAGTATGCTGAAGCAAAAGCTAGTTTTGATCGATTTGCGCTTGCACAGCCAGGAATAGGAAAACATTTTAGCGCCACCTGCGAATTTGCAGAATTGATGGCCAAAAGCCCTTCTCCGTATGTAGTCAGACCAGAATATTTGAATAACGAAACAGATGATTTTTTCCCAGTACCATATGAATCTCATGTGGTTTTTTCAACAACTAGATCTGAGAATGGTAATTCAGATTCTCACTTAGTAATTAGCAGTCTTGATCAAAATAATTATCTGAAGCCGCCAACTCCCTTAAGGACATTGTTTGATCAGACGTCTGGTCAGGGCCCTGTGAGTTATTCGACTGAATCAAACACAGTTGTTTTCGCCAAGAATAATTTTAAGAATGGATTAAGGTTGGTTCCTGAATCGGGCATGAAAATGTCTCTTTATTATGGAGTCTTGGATGGAGATGGTGGTTGGACAGAAATTCTTCCTTTTCCATATAATGGCAGCGGCTTTTCGACTGGATTTCCTTCTTTATCGAAAGATGGTAAAACCTTGTTTTTTGCCTCTGATAGACCGGATGGCTATGGAGGATATGATATTTTTGTCTCAAGAAAAATTGGAAATACGTGGACTAAGCCAGAAAACCTTGGTCCAAAAGTAAATACCCAAGGAAATGAAATCAGCCCTTTTTTTGATGGAAATACACTTTACTTTTCGTCTGATTGGCATAATGGTTTAGGAGGTTTTGATATTTTCAAAGCGCAAAGATCTGAGGCTTACTGGGACCGAATTTTCCATCTTGGAAATGAAGTTAATTCTGGTGGCGATGATCTTGGGTTTGTAATTCATCCAGTTTCAAAGATTAGCTATTTCGCTTCTAATCGTCCTGGTGGTAAAGGCAATTATGATTTATATCGTGCAATTCGGCAAACCGATGAAATGACCTTTGCTGTGAAAGATGGTCAGGGAAATCCCATTGAAAATGCAATTATTGATCTCGCCGCTTGTGAAGAAGGAAATTATAGAACTGATGCAAGTGGAGTATACTCTTTCCAAGCATTAGGTGGATTCACTTGTGATATCGTAATATCAAAAACTGGTTATGCACAAGAATTAATTGTAGTAAATTCTGATGGACAACAAAAAACACAAACATTTGATATTGTGTTAAGAAAAGAAGCTGAAAAATTGGTTGGAGTTGTTGTCAATACTTCAACAAATAAGCCAGAGTCAGACGTTCTTATAAAAGCAACCAATCAAAATTCTGGCTCAAGCTTGGAAACGTATTCTGCTCAAAATGGCTCCTATGCGTTGGCTCTGCAGCCCAATTCTTTTTATGTAATTAGATATACAAAAGTTGGTTTTACAGATACGCATAATAGAATCAAAACCGAAGGGACTATTGATAGGAATATATTAGGCACGATCAATCTCGAACCTGTTTATGGAATAGCAAATAATTCTCCAAAGAATGATGTATCAACCATTCCAAATTCCAACGGAAACTATGGTAATCCTGCAAAGGGTTTTTCAATTCAAGTGGCTGCAGCAGACTCTAAATCGCAAATTAATTTAGATAATTTCAAACAATTAGCAGGTGTTGGTCAAGTTTATGTTGTTCAAGAAAAAGGATTGTCTAAGGTGCGTGTGGGAAGTTTTAAGACCCGTGCTGCTGCCGATGCGGCGAAAAGGAATATTGCAAGACAAGGCTTTTCAGAGGCGTTTGTTGTCTCAGGTGGTGCGACATCTTCTAATGGGCAACCCGAGGCTACAACGGTAGCTACTCCTATTGAAAGACCGAAACCTCCAGTGTTTAGTACACCCAAAACGACAAGTACAGAATCTAACTCTACTCATAGAGAAAATAACAAATACAAAATTAGATTGGCAACTTATAAAAATACAAGTTATTTCAAGCCAGAAAAAGTGTTGAGTTGGGGGTCTATTGAAAAAGTAAAATCAGGGGAACTTACTATTATGTTATTGGCTTCTTTTGATAGTTTGTATGAGGCAAAACAAGTGATGGAAAAAGTGAGAAAAGCTGGATTTAAAACAGCCCATGTAGTTTTAGACAAAAACGGAAAACTAATTCGACAACAATAATTGAATTAAATTGCTGTCCAAGTTATTTTTAGGCAAGATTTTGTCTCGGAGGTAATGGCAGCAATTTCTGAAATTCGGTGTCCAACAATCCAAACAATTTCTTTTTCAGACCAAAGCAAAAGTTGTCGTTCCTTTTCCAAAATAGAAAATTTATTATTCGAGAAAAAGTCTTGTAGTTTTTGGCTTTTTCCTTTCATGCCTAATGGCTTGTAACTATCTCCCTTTTCCCATAATTTTAGGTTCAAGGGCCATTTAAGTTTATTCCAATCTAAGATTGCAACATTTGAATCTCCGTCGAATTTAACTGGTGGAATTATCTTTTCCAAAGTAAATGTTCCGCTAGATAAACTTACCGATTTGTTATGAGGTGCTATGAATAGATTTAGTTTAAGCGAGAGCGCATTTTCAGCAATGAATAAAATTTTGTTTCGAATATTTGCTTTTCCAAATGGAGCGTAAAACATCGCTCCGTTTTCGCTATAAAAGGAATGCCAAATTTGACGAACTTGATGAATATTGAAATCCCATTCTCGGAGCAAATAGAAAAGTAAGGAATCTCGTTCTGTATGGTTTTCTATCAGTTGCAAATTAAGAAGAGTAAGGTCTTCTTTTTTACTTCTTATTTTTTCTTGGTAGGTTTTAATTAGCTCATCTACCAAATTTTTATCTGACTGAAGGCGCAAAAAGTTCTCCAATTGTTTCTCATAATACTTGGGGAAAATTTCATCTAATTTG
>CALGJW010000555.1 GCA_937930025.1 uncultured Saprospiraceae bacterium
ATTGGGTAGAAATTTATAATCCAAATGAAGAACCAGTAGATTTAAGTGGACTATATCTTAGTGATAAAATTAGTGATCCTACCAAATGGCAAATCAACAGTGGAACCATCGTTCCAGCCAATGGCTACCTCGTTTTTTTCACTGATAATGATGAAGAAGATGGTCCATTACACACCAATTTTAGTTTAAAAGCAGGTGGAGAAGATGTGGTATTATCGCAGTTACTCCTCGATGGCTTAAGAACCATTGATGTCGTCTCTTATGAAGATATGCCCTTTATGGCAACTTATGGTCGTGAAATGGATGGTTCCAATAATTTCGTTTTATTCGGAACGGTCACTCCAGAAGGCACTAATAATCAAGGCGAATTATACTTACCATCACCGACTTTTTCTGTAGCCAGCGGTGCTTATGAAAACACACAAACCGTTTCAATTAGTTCGTCAGAACCAGGCACTACAATCTACTATACTAGCGATGGCAGTGACCCAGATAACTTTTCTTCCGTTTATAATGGCTCCCCCATTTCGGTTAGTGAGACGTCAAGTCTAAAAGCGATCGCTAGAAAATCAGGATACGCCAATAGCCTACCAACAGATGCAACTTACTTGATTAATGAAAATAAAAATATTCCAATTCTATACATTACCACAGACCCTGACAATTTTTTTGACGATGAAACAGGAATTTATGTTGATGGAACCAACGGGGTAATAGCCTACTGTGCTTCCGAGCCGGTAAATTGGGCTAGAGACTGGGAACGCCCCATTAATTTAAAAATGTTTTTGCCAGATGGCACCTTAGCTTTTGATGTCAATGCAGGAGTAGAAATCAATGGAGCCTGTTCTAGAAACAGAGCCATGAAAAGTTTAGGAATCAACCTTAGAGAAAAAGAATTTGGCGACGAAGCCATTGAGTATCCTCTATTTCCAGAACGAGATCATGATTTCTACCAGCGTCTTAAGCTTAGAAATAGTGGACAAGATTTTAGAAGGCTTGGATTTAGGGATATGATTAATCAAAATTTAATTACGGGTAAATTGGATATTGATCTGCAAGCAGGAAGACCCGCTTTATTATATCTCAACGGAACATTTTGGGGCATTCATAATATCCGAGAAAAATTTGCTGGTGAATATTTTGAAGCCATTTATGATCTTGATGAAGATGATCTAGATATCATCAAAAGTCCTGGCCTGCCTTGGCGAAGTGAACGAAAAGGCACCGATGATATATATAATGCACTTTTCGATATCGTAGCTGCTAGCAATATGTCCGAAGAGGAGGACTGGAATTATTTTCAGTCTCAAGTGGATGTCAATGAAATGATGAATTATTGGATTACTATGACGTACATGAATAACTACGACTGGCCTGCCAATAATTTAACGGTTTGGAGAGAAAGAAAAGAGGGCGCAAAATGGAGATATGGGATGGCCGATACGGATGGTAGTACCCAAAATAATTTAACCTCAGGTGGCGTAGCAGAACCAAGCTATAATAAATTCGCATTCATCAATGATCCTAATAATTCCGAATGGCCCAATCATTCCAACAGTACTTTATTCTTAAGAAAATCATTAGATCGAGAAGCCTTTAGAAATGAATTTATTCAACGATCTTGTAGTATCATTGAACTAGTTTATGACGAGTCAAGAGTCAATACTTTTATTGATGAGGCCGTTGGTCAGTTTGAGCCTAATGTACAAGACCATATTGATCTTTGGGCATTTGATAATGCTATGGGTGGCAGTATTTATAGTTGGAATGATTGGATAGATTTGTACCGAGATTTTTACGAACAAAGACCTACCTATTGGAGAGCACAACTCAATGATTTTTATAGTTTAAATGGTTATTATGATTTAACCGTCAGCTTCCATGCGAATTCAGGAGGAGATGTTGTTGTCAATACCAATGAAATGAATTTACCTTATAACTATGTAGGCACTTATTTTAAAAATATTCCACTAAGGTTAAAAGCGGTGGCTAAGCCAGGTTATGAATTTCAGTATTGGTTAGAGACCGGAGATACCAACGCGGAGATAGATTTTGTTGGAAATGCTAATACAACGCTTACGCCAATTTTTCAATTTAACGATTGCAATGAAATTGAACCAGGAACGCCCTGTGATGATGAGGATATTTGCACGATTAATGACCAATACGATACTAGCTGTAATTGTGTGGGCACCTTCATTGATGCAGATGAAGATCAAATTTGTGCAGCAGAAGATTGTGATGATAACAACCCCGACCTTCCTACTAGTCCTGGTACCGCTTGTGATGATGGAAATGCACAAACCGCCAATGATACCATTCTAGCGGATGGTTGTACTTGTCAAGGAACCATCCTTCCACCCGTTGGAGAATATTGTGAATCTGAAGGAGATTTCCCATGGCATGATTATATTACCAATGTTCGGATTAATACGTTGAATAATTTTTCAGGAAAATCTAAATATTCTGATTTCACCAACCTTTCAACCAATTTACTGCGGTCTGTTTCCTATGAAATAAGTTTGACGGCTAGTTTCAGTTATACGACCTATGATGAATATTGGAACGTATGGATTGATTATAATCAGGATGGTATATTTTCAGAATCATCGGAACTAGCCTTTTCTGGCGTACTTAACGCCCCATCTATACCCGCAGAACCAGCTTCTATTAGCGGAAGCATCACCGTTCCTGCCAATGCCGGATTTGGTCCAACTCGAATGCGGGTTTCTATGAAAAGAGGATCAGCCCCAACTCCTTGTGAGCTATTTGGTTTTGGAGAAGTAGAAGATTATACTATCCGGATTACTTCACCACAAAGTATCACCAGAGCTGCTTCCAATCTACCAAAAAATAGTACTGATTTTGATTCCGAAATAGTCATTTTTCCAAATCCCGCTGACAAACGCGTAAATATTAAATTAGAAAAAGCGTTGGAATTAATAGAGATGGAGATCTTCGATTTTACTGGTAAAAAGATAGAAACACGAATGGGCAAATCCGGAAAAGACAGTTATCAATTGGATGTTTCTACCTGGCCGAAAGGTACGTATTTTGTTGCTTTAAGATTGGCAGAAGGTCACAGAATTACCAAACGTTTTGTAGTAGGGGCTCGGTAGTAGAAAGGCGTTTTTCATCAAATTTCAACATGAAAAAGGTGAAATGTCAATCACTCCATTGAATTGCAAAATTGAAAATAATGTTTCTAGAAAGATTAGTTTTATTGATGTTCTTTTTTTCGTTGCATCTAATACCAATAAACGCACAAAATTTGTCAGAACACCAATGGAAAAATAGAATTTTGATTATCCAGTTTGATCACGCCGAACAAGAAAATTATTTGGAGCAAATACAACTTCTAAAAGACCATCAGCAAGGATTAAAGGAACGTAAATTAGTCGTTTACCAAGTGTGTGATGATTTGTATAAAATGAATTTAAAGAAAGATTCCTCATGGGATAAAGTGGATGGTAATTTTTTTGAAAAAATCTCTCAGGAAAAAGAAACCAATTTTTCAATTCATTTGATTGGTCTAGACGGTGGAAC
>CALGJW010000556.1 GCA_937930025.1 uncultured Saprospiraceae bacterium
AATATTTGAACAGTGTTCGCCCTTGCGCCGGGGAAAAATATTTTTTCTAAAAAAAGCTCTTCTATTAATATTACTGAAATGATACTAGCAATGCACCATAAGAAAAATTGACTGTAACTTTTATTGTTATAAAATCTTGGCAAAGCAAAATAAGTAATGAATAAAGCGCCAGCAGCATAGTTCAAAAAGAAGGCTGCATGTTGAAGGTCAAAAGTGGGATTTCTTTTATCAAAAGAGTAAAATAGAAAAACCATCAAATGTAAGCACACCTGAAAAATAATTTCTTTGCTTGTGACTTTAAACTTCATATAAAATAATAACTGCTATTCACTGTCCAAAGATAAGCTTAAGTTTAATTAGATTTTGGCCAATTCTGCCATCGACTATTATTGGTCGACATTCAACCAATCGATAGAGATTTATAGGGTTTTTGTTAATTGAACCTACTTAATCCGTCGTTTGCGGAAAGTATTAAACCTGAAGAAGATATTTGCGTTAATTTTGCAAGTGAATATAACAAAACTATGAAATTGAACTTGAAAGATTCTTTGTTGCTTCTGCTTCTAATGTATTCATCTGCGCTTTTCGCTCAGACTCCTGAGTTCTTGATTAAAGGACAAGTAATTGAAGTGCAAAGTGGAGCACCAATCGAATATGCAACTATTTCGGTTACTGACGCAGCTTCCGGAGATTTACTTACTGGAGAAACAACTGATGAAGCAGGAAAATTCCAACTTCAGGTTGCTTCAAAATCCATCAAAGTAGAAGTTAGCTTTTTAGGATATGAATCGAAGCAAATTGAAAATATTTCCTTTTCAGATAAAGTAGCCGACCTAGGAGTCATCAATTTGGGCGAAGATGTGCAGACCTTAGATGAAGTTACCGTTCGTGCAGAAAAATCCTCCACAGAATTTAAGTTGGACAAAAGAGTATTCAACGTCGGTAAAGACCTGAGTTCTACAGGTGCTAGTGCTTTGGAAGTTTTAAATAATGTGCCCTCCGTTAATGTAAACATCGAAGGAGAAGTTTCCTTGAGAGGAAGTGCTGGCGTTCAAATATTGATTGATGGAAAGCCATCGGTGTTGACCAATGAACAGGGAAACGCCTTGGGTTCTATCACGGCAGAGATGATTGAAAAAGTGGAAGTAATCACCAATCCATCAGCAAAGTATGAAGCGGAAGGAACTGCCGGTATTATCAATATAGTTTTAAAGAAAAATGAAAAGAAAGGCCTGAATGGTTCTATCTCCGTGAATACTGGAATTCCCGCTAATCATAATGTGGGATTGAGCTTAAATGCACGGTCTAAGAAATTCAATCTTTTCAGTCAACTGGGAGTGGGGTATAGAGAGCTGCCTAATGATATGAAAAATATTAATCGTGACCTCGTCGCAGGAACTGAACTGAGGTCTACTGGAGAAGAATTTAGAAATGAAAATTACTATAATTTTATTCTGGGAACCGATTACTATATCAATGAACGGAATGTAATCACATTATCTGGGAGTTTTGCGCTGGAACTTGAAAATCAACCCTCTAATTTTAATTTTGAATTTGAAGATGAAAATGGGGACATCACAAGAGAGTGGAGTAGGTCTGAAATAACAGAAGCAATTAACCCAAAGTATCAATATGAATTAAAATACGCCAAAGACTTCAAGGACAATAAGGACCACCAATTACAATTTAGTGCTATCGGAAATTTCTTTGGTAAGGAGCAATCTTCCATTTTTGAAAATATAGTAACCCTTGGAGCGGATACTTTTGGTGATCAAGAAACAAGGACGAATTTTCAAGAAGGGAAATACACTTTTAACTTAGATTATACAAAACCTATTTCTAAGGAATGGACGATGGAGACAGGTGTTCAATACTTACAGAATGATGTAAGCAATGATTTTGAAGTAGCCAATGTGGAAAATGGCGAGTTGGTTATTGATCCAGGATTGACCAATATTTTTGAATACAGTCAAAAAGTCCTTGGACTATATGGAACTACCGCATACGAAGGAAAAGTCTGGGGAGTAAAATTAGGACTAAGGGTGGAAAACACAGATTTGAGCACCTTGCTAGTAACAACCAATGTTCCCAACGATCAAAATTTCACCAACCTTTTCCCTTCTGCGCATACCTCTTATAAATTTAATGATCGAGTTTCCATGCAAGCTGGCTATTCAAGAAGAATTTATCGACCAAGACTATGGGATTTAAATCCATTCTTTAATATTAGAAATAATTTTTCCATTAGAGCAGGTAATCCCAACTTATTGCCGGAGTATACGGACTCCTATGAAATCGGAGCTATTTTTATTCAGGATAAATCTTCCTTTAATGCTAGTATCTATCATCGAGCAACCTCAGCTGTTATAGAACGTATTTCAACATTTGAAAATAATGTAAATACCACAATGCCCGTCAACGTAGGAACTCAAAATTCTACAGGATTAGAATTTAATTTTAAATATTCTGCTACAAAGAAACTTACCTTTAACGGGGATGCCAATTTTTTCTACTTTGAAAGAAAGGGGGCACAAGGGGACTTGATATTTGATTTCAATGCAAGTCAATGGTCTACCAAAATAACCAGTAAGTACAAACTCAATAAGAAATTTGAATTTGAAGCAACTGGAAGATACCAATCAAAAGAAAAAACAGTACAGGGAGAAAGATCTGAAGTAGTGTTTGCCGATTTCGGCATGCGTTACAAAATTTGGAAAGGCCGAGGTATAATTAATTTAAGTGTAAGAGATATATTTGCATCAAGAGTTCGAGAGTCTTATGCAGAACAAACAAACTTTTACGCTTATTCAAGAAGATTAAGAGGGAGATTTATCGCACTCGGTTTTAGTTATGGCTTTGGAAAAGGAGAAGCCATGCAATTCTCAGGACAAAGAAGGCGTTAGCAATCGGTGTTAATTTATTTTTAAAGTATATGGCAAGTAATTTATCGCAGAACATGAGAGTCTGGCATCGTAAACTAGGATTTTTCTTATCCGGTATTATGGCCATCTATGCACTGAGCGGGATCACTTTGATTTTTAGAGATTCCGATGCTTTCAAAAAAACCATCAACCACGATATCACTATTGCTACAAATTTAGAACCCGCTCAACTCGGAAAGGAATTGGACATCCGACGATTCAAAGTGGACAAGGTAGAAGGAAGCGTCCTTCATTTCAAAGGAGGAACTTACGATAAAACTACTGGTAGGGCAGTATACAGTGTGAAAAAAGTGCCTTTCTTCTTAGACAAGCTACAGCATCTCCATAAAGCCAAATCCGCTGATCCACTTTTTTTCTTGAATATCTTTTTCGGACTAGGCTTACTCTTCTTCGTCATCTCTTCTTTTTGGATGTTTTTGCCAAGTTCTTCTATATTTAAGAAGGGACTTTGGTTTACGGCTGGCGGAATTGTTTTAGCGATTATTTTACTGTTGGTTTAGGGACAGTAATAGGTGACTTTATAAACTTGCGATTTCTTTTTCGATCTGAATTAAAGGGATACTTCTTTCTTGGTAGGAATGACCTAGCTTGCTAAATAAGCCAAATAAGTTGTGATAGACACTTTTTAAATCCGCTTCCTGTTGAGAATGAAAAGTATACTGCTCTGGCCATAGAATATCCATTACACTAGTCCTCATACCATTGGCAACATTTTTCATAATTACCGCATTGGCTTCAAATCTTCCTCTAAAGTCGAAAACCAAATCAGGAAACAAATCTATAAACTCTTGTTTATCTTTTATTTTTGGAAATAGGAAAATTAAATCTCTAAGTACTTGAGTAATCCCTTCCATAGCTTTATCTAATTTTTCGCTGAGCCTTATTAATTTTTGATAGAATAAGTTTCCTTCCTGATTGACCTGCATTAGTTTTAATTCCGCCATTTCATATTCTAAGGTGCTATGATTTTTAACCCCTCGAATGATTTGTAAAGGTGATTTCATTTCTTCACTCAGTTGATTGCTGTTTAGTAGTTCGGCGATATTTTTATCTAGTGCACCAAATTGCGTAGTATATTTTTCAAATCGATCTAGGGCATCGCTAACCTCATCGCACTCTACCGTTTTTTCGTCTTCAGGATTATCCTCCTCCCTGTTGGAAGTAACTGGATTATTTTGAATTACTGCTGGAATTTCTTCAATTTTTGATAAGAGCGCAGATTGAAATTTGTCAAGTTTTTCATCAATATTTTCAATTTTAGTTTCAATTCGGTTAACTGAGTCTAATATGGTTTTTGAGTATTCAATGATCGATTTATACCCGTCATTTAAATGTGCTAATGACTCAATTATTTTATCACTTTTTAGATTTACATTTTCTACTTTGTTGTTAATTTGAATAAGATACTCAACTTCAATTATCGAAGAAAGTCTTTCGTTCGTTTTTAGTTCTTCGGCGAAAAAAGCACAGGTTAATTCGAACCAATCTATTTCCTCTCCTTTGTGGTTCCAGCCTGTATTTATATTATTTCTGAAATCATCGGGTAATTCAAACCCATTATTTTTTAACTCTGAATAAACACTGGCCTTAAATTTTTTGACAATTAACTCTTTTGTTTCAGTTGAAGATAGTCCTAGATCTCCAAGCAAATAGGAATATCGTTCGTCAACGTCATTTTCTGGAAATTGATATTCCGCATTGTTTAGTTTTTTCAATTCCTTTATCAGGTAACCATGAATCCTACTAATTGTCGAAGCTTCTTTGTTTCGATATTTTTCCAAAAAACCATGTTGTGATTTTATTTCTTCCACGGCCATAACGGTAGCCTTGAGGTAGGAATATCGAACCGAGCGTTGTATATCGTGATTCACAGGACTGCCACCCTTATTTTTTAATTGGGTATAAATTACTTTGGCAGATTTGCACAAAATTGAATCTGCTCGATTACCTACAATTCCTCCTACGATAGAACCCATTAAAGCGGATACTTGGAATTGGCTTAACACGGCGGCAGTGATGATAGAAATTGGTTCCATGGAATTAATAAAAGCTAAATTATGATCAGAAATGGAACGAGATAATATCTAAATTTTAAATGAATCTCCTTCTTATCAATAGTACAAAATATTTTGCTTTTCGGGGTGGTGGTGTTGCCTGTGTTCCTTTAAACAGCTGAGTATACTTGAATCCCGCCGGCCGGAGGAGGGAATTGATTAACCATGTGTTTTGGTCTGCGATTTATTCCCACCAAAGGTCGGTAAACTTGAAGCCTGCGGATCTGAGCTGCGCCTGCCGACCAATCGCTTGGAATCAATCCAGTTCATACAAAGAACTGATTAGGAGTCCTTAAAACCTTAAGAATTAAGGGCTTAGGCACATATATAGTACTAACTAGAGAATAATTAAAAACTATAGAAATTATTCCTCGTACAAGTTTGCATAATAGCACTATTGCACTTACCTTTGCCGAGCTTTAACGAAAACACCTTAGGAAAGGGTCAAATTTGGCACTATTTTATTGAGTTTTTGGTTATTCGGGGCATGGCGCAGTCCGGTTAGCGCACCTGCTTTGGGAGCAGGGGGCCCCAGGTTCGAATCCTGGTGCCCCGACAAGCAAAATAAAGGTCAACATCTTTGATGTTGGCCTTTTT
>CALGJW010000557.1 GCA_937930025.1 uncultured Saprospiraceae bacterium
TTGACTTAGAAACAAGCTATAAGCCTAATTTGGTCTTTCCAATCATAGAACCTTTTGAATCTATTTTACAATCTTTTAGTAATGATTTGGATGGCAATATGAATACCACTTTATCCTTAACGACTGATGATGTTTTTGAAGGGAATAGTTCCGCAAAAGCAACTATAACAAAGGAAAATCCAGAGATGACCGCCGGGTCAGCACGGTTTGGTGCTTTGCCACCTGATGGATCCCTTGTTTATCTCGAAATGAATTATAAATCTGAGGTTCAATTTACAGTGGGTGCTATTTGGAGTAGTTCAACAAATGGAACGGAGAGCAGTTTTACAAATTTTATTAATCCTAATACAGAATGGAACAAGATATATTTGAATTTATCTGAGGTATTTGATTTGATGAATGGCCAAGAAGGATTTTTGGATTGGCAAATTGCTATTTCCGCAAGAGTGCCGCTTGAAAACGGTGAATTTGTGGACGATACCTTTAATGTTTTGGTTGATAATATTAAACTCATCCACTTCGACCAGTAATCCAATGTATTATCATTAATTTTAACCTTAATGCTGTGTGGTTTTAATAATCGTGTAGCAGGATTAAGAAATATGAGCAACAATAGAAGAAGTAGAGATCTCTCCCTCTACCGCATAGCTGATTTTGTCATGGCTATGTTGGCCTGGGCTTTCTTTTTCCTAAGCAGAAAGCAACTCGAGGGAGCAGAAATAAACAGTGCTCTTTTTCAAGATGCTAATTTTTGGTTAGGAATTATTCTTATTCCAACTGGATGGATTTTCTTCTATTCCATTTTTGATAAATATGATGACATTTATCGATTGTCCCGATTGGCGACATTAACTAGAACATTTTTTCTGACCTTTCTAGGTGTTGTGTTCTTATTCTTTGCATTAATATTGGATGACATTGTTGTCGACTATAAAACTTATTACCAAAGTTTTTTAAGCCTGTTCATTTATCATTTTGGTTTTACTTCATTGGCAAGAATGATTCTTTTAACTCGAGCGAGTAGAAGATTAAAAGCAGGAATAGTTACTTATAATACGATAGTAATTGGAGGGAATAAAAGAGCCTTGGACTTATTTCTTGAAATAAGTAATTTGAAAAAAGGACTGGGTCAAAAATTTATCGGATTCGTAAATACTAATGGAAAAAAGGATCTGGAACTTTCACAGCACCTTCCGTTACTAGGACACTCAAATGACTTGAATGAAATTATTCAAGCCAATGAAATTGAAGAAGTAATTATTGCCATTGAAACTTCTGAACATGATAAGCTAAAAGATATCCTTAATGCACTTTTTATATTTGATGACTCCTTGCTCATTAAGATCATTCCTGATATGTATGATATTTTACTGGGGAATGTAAAAATGAATCATGTTTTTGGTGCGGTGCTCATCGAAATTCATCAAGAGATGATGCCTCGATGGCAGCGTCTAATCAAACGAATGTTGGATATTGTTGCTAGCGTTTTATTCTTACTATTTTTTTCTCCAGTTTATTTGTATTGCGCTATTCGAGTTCGATTGTCATCGGATGGTCCGATTTTCTTTTATCAAGAAAGAGTGGGTATAAATGGAAAGCCGTTCAACATTATAAAATTCCGATCTATGATGTTGAATGCAGAGGCCGAAGGGCCTCAGTTGTCCAGTGACGATGATAATCGAGTTACATCCTGGGGTAAGGTCATGCGGAAATGGCGCCTTGATGAAATTCCTCAGTTTTGGAATGTGCTTATCGGAGAAATGAGCCTTGTTGGTCCTCGTCCAGAACGCCAATTTTTCATCAATAAGATTCTTAAACAAGCCCCACATTATCGACACCTGTTGAAAGTTAGACCAGGGATAACTTCTTGGGGCCAAGTGAAATATGGCTATGCCTCAAATGTTGATGAAATGATTCAGCGCCTAAGATTTGATATTCTTTATATAGAAAATCGCTCCCTAGCGCTAGATTTTAAGATACTTTTCTATACAATTCTCGTTTTATTTCAAGGGAAGGGGAAATAATAGATTGAATTTCCTATGCGCTGTTAGCCAACGTTTTATCAAAAAAGCTTATTTTAACTCTGAAATTAAGACGCTTATGTTCGATGAATTAAATTCTGATGTTGATAAGAATCGCTCCATTTTGGCGCTGGTGGTGGAAATGGCCAAGGCGGATCAATTCAATTCGCCTATTGAAGAGAAATATATTGCATTCGTTGCAGAACAGTTGAAGATTGGAAAGGAGGAATTGTCCTTGATTAAAAATAAACCCGAGCAGTTTCCTTTTATCCCACCTGAATCTGAGCAGGAGAGAATGACCATTCTTTACTACGTACTTTTTACCATGCGCATGGATGGAGAGATATCTCAGGCAGAAGAAAATATCTGTCATAAGTTTGGATTAAAACTGGGTTTTAATCCAGCCCTAACGCAGGACTTAATTCGCGTTATGAAAACCTATGCGCTAAAAGAAATTCCGCCAGAAGCCATGTTAGAGCAAATAAAAAAGTATTTAAATTAGCGACAAAAAAAGAGCTGATCATCATTGAAACGATCAGCTCTTTTTACTAAAAAAATATTTTTCTAAACTCGTTCGATTATCATAGAAGAAGCACCTCCGCCTCCATTGCAAATAGCTGCTAATCCACGTTTTGATCCTTCCCCTTGAAGTACATTGTTTAGGGTAGTTAAAATACGCGCGCCACTTGCTCCAAGCGGATGACCTAAACTTACGGCTCCTCCGTAAATATTTACTTTGTCTTCACTAATTTTCATGTCATGATTAAAAGCCATTGTAACTACAGAAAATGCCTCATTGACTTCAAAATGATCAATGTCATCTATTGTTAAACCAGCTTGCTTTAATGCTTTTTCTGCCGCAAGAGGTGGGGTAGTAGTAAACCATTCTGGTGCTTGTGCGGCATCTGCAAAGGAAAGAATTTTAGCTTGAGGTTTTAACCCCAACTCATCTGCTTTTTCCTTCGAGATCAAAATTACGCAAGCTGCTCCATCATTAATCGTAGAAGCATTCGCAGCAGTA
>CALGJW010000558.1 GCA_937930025.1 uncultured Saprospiraceae bacterium
TACATGCTTCATATCTTTCAATTTGATGTAAAGGCTGATTCTGAGTAGTTCGGAAAGGAAGAAAAGAAAATTCGTCGTTTCTTATCAAATTTTTTCTAGCGTTTCGAATTGCACACAAATTATAGGTTTCCCCAGAAGGAGCAACAAATTATTTGCAAAGTAATGATCTTTTTTAAGATAAAGAAATTTCTGAACGCTGGAGAAATGAAAGTGCTCTTAGTGGCGACATAAGCTAATTTTGCCAGCCTTCCCAACTTGATTTTTGGCAGTACTTTATTTGTTTATAATCAAGCTTGATGCAGTTGATTTTTTAAATAAAAAAGCATCATAGTTTATTGAATGATTTTGATGTTTCCTATTTCCGAAAGGTGATCTTAAATTCAGTTCCTTGATCAGAAGTATGCGTTAAATTAATCATTCCTTTCATTTTCTCCATTGCGCGTTTACAGATAGACAGACCAAGACCTGTTCCTTTGTATTCAGAAGTATTATGAAATCTTTTGAATGGCTCGAATAAATTTGGGATGTTGGTTTTCTTAATCCCAATCCCATTATCCTTGAAAATTATATGGTAATAATTACCAGTATCTTCAGCCCTAATTTGAATAGATGGAGTATGATTGGTTGAGTTCTTTGGTTGGTATTTTATTGAATTTGAAATCAAATTATGGAAGGTGGTCTTGATTAATTGTTGGTTTCCGTTGACTATAGGAAGCCTGTCTTTATGAATTGCAATTTTTTTTCCATTCAGTTCAAACTGGAAGTCTGCAATTACTTCACTAATGGAGTCGTTGAGGTCTATAGGATTATTGTAGGAAGAAAAATTCTCAATTCTCATATATTGAAGTAAGTCGTCAATTAATAATTGCATTGATTTGGAGCTGCTTTTTATAAATGAAAAATACTTCTTCTCCTTAGAGCTATCAAATTTTACCTTTTCGGATATGAGATTTGCAAATGAATTGATCGCATCTAGAGGCGCTTTTAGATCATGTGTCATAATATGGCTAAAAGTTGTTATTTCTTGGTTTTTAATAGTTAGAAAATCGTTGAGTCTTTCTATGTCAGAATTAGAAGATTCTAGTTCTAAGACCGTCTTGTTTAGTTTGTGATCTTGAGATTCAACAAATAACATAAAAAAGTAATGGATAATAATGGACGTAATAACTTGAATCAAAGTAGGAATTGTTTTGTCCAATTTATAATTGTATTGAAAGACAATCACAGTCAATAAAACAGAACAGATGGTGATGTATACCATTCTCCATTCTTTATTGGGTAAGAGGAATAATGTACCAGAAATGGAATAAATTAAATGAGGTATTATTTCGATAGGTTCGAATAGTTGAAAATAAAAGGCAGTAAAAAGAATAACATTTAGAAAAGTGCAAGTGATTGTAATGGATGCTTCCATCCTTTTTTTATAACTAAAGTAAATAGACGTAGCATATATGATAATACCAAACAGGCATAATATTGCATTGACGGATTCTCCCAGATAGGTATTCGAAATGCCCAGTCCTACAAATGGAATTAAAAGCAGGTAGTTAATTACATTGACATATTTTTGACGAATGGCATCTAAGGAAGACATTTCATCAATAACTCCAGTATTGATAAGCTTCGTTGAATATTTTTTTGCTTTTTTTATGGACAACATTTAATCAAAGATGGTTCGGAATATGTGAAGAAGTTAAGGCTCAACTCATAAGATAACAAATATTTGCAATTTAATTTATTTTTCACATAATAAATGTTATTTTCGAAACAGCAGAAATACCTTTAATGTTGACTTGGGGAGATTTTTTTATTAAAATTAGCTTGGAGTTTCTCGGCATTTCTTAACGTTCTCAATCGTAAATTCCTTCCATCAATTCATAAAAGAAGAAGGCTACAACTTTTACTTAAAACCAATAGCAGTCAATCGGTCACATACTCAGAAAATTATATTTAAGGTTTGAAAAAAAGCACATGGCTATAAGCTAACCCATTGGCAACACTATTGAAATTATCTCCAGATTTTACAGCGTTTTCTCCAAATAAGTCAACCATGAACTTTTTAATTGGTTTCACCATTGAAGTACCACCTGTCATAAATACAGTATCAATTGCTGCTGGTTTTGTATTCGACTTATCCAGAAAATCTAAGAGGTAAGCTCGAATTTTTTGGACATCTTCGCCTATAATTTCCTTAGAAAATTCTTCTATTGAGATGGCTTCATTAAATTCGATTCCACTTTGTGCATACTCGAAATTAACTTTTTCTTTTTCACTAAGTTCTATTTTAGCTTTTTCAATAGACTGAAAAACGGAATATCCTAAGTTATTTCTAACTAAAGAAATCAGATTCTTAAATCTAGGATTCCTCCCCGTTAGATAATCAAATTTATCCAATGCACTTTGGAGTCGCAAGCTATCGAAAAAATTCATTTTTTCCCAAGAGGTAATATTGAGGTAAAAGCTTTTGGGAACTTCAACAGTATTGTCAAAATCCTTGTAGGTTAATCCTCTCCCGAAATGATAAGTTCCTTTATCCCACATAATTGAGGAGTCAAAATTATCCCCACCAATGTAAATTCCTCCTTGCCCAATAATGTCCTCTTTTCTATGGACTGATTTTAGTTTAGAAGGGCTTAATTTCATTAATGTAAAATCAGAGGTACCGCCTCCCAAGTCAGCAACAAGAACCATTTCTTTTTTGGAAATGGCCCTTTCGTAGGTAAATGCCGCAGCAATGGGTTCCATCTGAAACGCTACTTCTTCAAATCCTGCCAGTTTAGAGGCTTTTAGTAGTCTGTCTTGAGCCAGTTGATCTTTAACAGGATCTTCATCAAAAACAACGGGTCTACCAAAAACGGCTTTCTTGATATCTTCGTTAATAAAGTCATCTGCTTTCTCTTTAAGGTACTTTAGGATGATACAGACTAAATCTTCTGCCTTATATTTTTTTGTAAAAATTCT
Organism: uncultured Saprospiraceae bacterium; assembly: GCA_937930025.1. Classification (GTDB taxonomy): domain Bacteria; phylum Bacteroidota; class Bacteroidia; order Chitinophagales; family Saprospiraceae; genus JABDJM01. The sequence continues at coordinate 2,962 of CALGJW010000558.1, forward strand.
CGTTTCAGTAAACCCACTTCGAGGAAGAACACGTTTAATAGATTTCATAAACCGTCCTTTCATATTGCTCGCTACATATCTTTCAATGGCTTCTTTTCCTACGAAATAAGTTGTTGAAGTGCTACGCTGTAGGGGTTGTGGGAAGAAAATTAGAGAACTTTCGTTAAAGGTTTTTAATATTTCATTGGTTGTCGTGTCTATAATCGAGATGGCAGAATTGGTGGTTCCAAAATCAATTCCATATATGTATTTACTCATCGGCTATTCACTTTTTTACAGGTATTATATCGCTAAAAAAGTTGTAAAATAACATTATTCAAGGAAATTTCTGGCTCGCGGCTTTTAAATTTTTCGAGTAAAGGGGGGATGGTCTATGGGGCAAGGGGTTGGCTGGCTGCGGGGATGAGGAATTGCCGATCGTTGAGACAAGTGACTGTCCGATCGTAGGGATAAGGGCTGCCAAACCGTTGAGACAAGGCAAACCTTGTCTCTCACGCTAGATTAATTAAAACAAGGTACAATAGTTCGCGGGACAAGGAATCGCCTTGTCCCACGAAATACTATTTGTCCAATTTTTGGACAAGAATCTTAATGAGATCAGATTGTTTTTTTAATTCCTCCCGAATGGATTCATTATCTTCTTTCATTTTTTGGCCAGCTGCTTTTAGGTTGTCATTCTCCCTTTTCAACTCTTGAATGGCAATCATCATAACTCCATCAGTATCAATCGTTGAAATCCTATCATCTCCTTCTCCTAAGCCAAATAGAGCATAGAATTCCTCTGCTACAGGACCCACGTGTTTCTCTTCTGGTCTCAATTTGTATGTCCACTGTTGGATGTTTAGTTCCGTTAATTTTGATAAGACAACAGATGGATCTAGGCTGGTAAATTGATTTTTCAATGCTCGGCTTGATGGATTACTAAGTCCAGCCGTGACCTCAAAGGTACCGTTAATCTTAACGAAGTCATTATCAAACTCACCATAAATGAGAGGTTCATCTGTGGTGGTGACATCTATAAAAAGTCTATCCTCCAGTTGAGAATTGTTTGCTGATGGGCCAGCTGTGGCACCAATGATCACATTTCTATCTCCAGCGGTAACGTTAAGACCACTATCATAACCTAAAAATAGATTGCTAGATCCACTGGAAAAAAGACCAGATTTTTGACCAAAATAAGAATTGTAATTTCCAGCCATATTACTGGTTCCTGCTCGGTGACCAACAAAAGTGTTTGATTCTCCAGTCGTACTATTTTGTCCTGCTTGTGCGCCAACAAAGGAATTGTTTGCACCTGTCGAGTTATTTATACCAGTCCCTGAACCAAAGAAAGCATTGTTATCTGCTGTCGTACAATTCTGTCCAGCTTGTGAGCCAAAAAAAGCATTCCTAGATCCAATCGTATTATCCTTTCCTGCGCCTTGTCCAAAAAACGAGTTAAGTGATCCATACGTATTGTTTTCTCCAGCATTGCCTCCGAAAAATGAATTCTGATTTCCACTGGTATTGTTATTCCCAGCAAAATCGCCAAAAAAGGAATTGTGGCCACCAGAAGTATTGCTGTATCCACATCGATGTCCAAAAAATGAATTGTCATCTCCACTGGTGTTGCTATACCCAGCTTCTCTTCCAAAAAAAGAATTGGCGTATCCTGTCGTATTGGTATATCCTGCATGGTCGCCAAAAAAAGAATTAAAATAGGCTGTACCTGTGTTGTATCCAGCATTAAGGCCTAAAAATGAATTCTTCCCTCCACTACTTATATTCACACCTGCATCTGTACCGACAAAAGTATTCGTTCCCGTACAATCAGAATTGCATTGTGCATTTACCGAATCCATATTTACGAGCCCAGTTAAAAGGATGAAGAAGGCAGATAATCTATACCAGGAAGATGAGGAGATTTTCTTTTTAAAATTTGATTTGATTGAAATCATGTTGTTTGGTTTTTTGTTAATAAATTTTGTTGATTTGTGATCGATGTTGTACCCCAAATTGAATTGCTGTTTTTGTTCTTCATTTTCGTTCATTAATGACATAGCAGACCCAGCTCTGTTTTAATACAAAGTTCTTGGCTACTATTATACTTGCCAATTCTAGCTTTTTTTTACGAAAACGTAACGCCTATAGCTTTTCAACTCAAGGTGCAGGTTCGGGATAATTGCCTCTGCCATCAAGTCCGAGCCTGTTGTGCAAAGTTAGACAAAAAGATCTTCTTTCAAAATATTTACGAAATTTGGCTACAGTGTACTATGTGCACTTCGCTTAAAAGTTGACTGGTGTTTTAGAAGGAGATTATTTGCCCAAAGTGGGTAGTGTCAGAATCTATGTCTCTTAAGAGATTAAAGTGAAGATGGAACGAAGGCTGAGTAAGGTATTGACGTTTAAAATGGGAAGGAAATTTGGTTTAAGTTTATTAAGTTTGGAAGGGTAGGGGCGTAGAAAAGAGGGGACTCTGCAAGCTAGTTCGATCCATCATTCCCTCCATTTGGCTATTGGTCGTTTTTATGGCTTTGTTTATACATTCTGATCAATTTTTCAATTCTTTGAGGTGACTCAGAGAGACCGCTTATTTCTATTGTTTGGTGATTATTATTCTTCAATTCAAGGTTTAAATGCCATCGAGCACTTTCACCATATCCAACCAATTTAATTTCTGAATGGATGAGTTTAGGCCAACTGATGAATGGTTTCCCCAAAACTTTTATTCCTTTAGTATTTAATACAATATA
>CALGJW010000559.1 GCA_937930025.1 uncultured Saprospiraceae bacterium
GCTTCTAAATATGGCGAAGGTATTCGAGTCAATGCCATTGCTCCCGGTTTTTTTATCGCTGATCAAAACAGAAGCTTGCTCTTGAATGAAGATAATACTTTGACAGCAAGAGCAGAAACAATTATCAGTCAAACTCCAGTAAAGCGTTTTGGAAATCCGGAAGAATTGGTTAGCACTTTGCTTTGGTTATGCGATGATCGCTCTTCTTTTGTGAATGGAATTGTTGTTCCCGTGGATGGTGGATTTAGTGCATTTAGCGGCGTCTAATTTATGAATAAATTGATACAAACTTGGAGATGGTATGGTCCAGATGACCCGGTTAGCTTAGTTGATATTAGGCAGGCCGGAGCGACCGGAATAGTTACTGCTTTGCATCATATTCCCAATGGAGAAATTTGGCCAGTTGAAGAAATTCTAAAAAGGAAAAAAGAAATAGAAGCAGCCGGGCTCTCTTGGGAGGTGGTCGAAAGTATTCCTGTACACGAGGATATCAAACGTGCTACCGGAAATTATGGACACTACATTGAGAATTATAAACAAAGTATTAGAAATCTTGCGCTCTGCGAAATAAAAATTGTCACTTACAATTTCATGCCTGTTCTGGATTGGTCTCGAACAGAACTAGAACATCCTATGCCGGATGGTTCTACAGGGTTGTACTTTGAGAAAAATGCTTTTGCAGCATTCGATTTGTTTATATTGAAAAGAGAAAATGCGGAGCATGATTATTCAGAAGTAGAAAGAAAAAATGCTGAGTCGCGTTTTGAAGCAATGAATGAATCTGATGGAAGCCAACTCACAAAAAATATCATCGCTGGTTTACCAGGAGGAACTACCGAAGGAGTTCTTACCTTAGATAAGTTTCGAGAAATCCTAAAAACTTATCATGCCATAGGTTCAAAAGAACTTAGAAATAATCTCATCCATTTTCTCAAAGAAATAATTCCGATTGCGGAAGAGGTAAAAGTAAAAATGGCTATTCATCCCGATGATCCGCCTTTTCCCTTATTAGGTTTACCAAGAGTAGTGAGCACTGAAGAGGATGTCAATTACCTATTCCGTAAAGTGAATTCTCCAATGAACGGACTTTGCTTTTGCACTGGTTCATTTGGCGTAAGATCTGATAATAACCTTCCTAAGATGATTGAAAATTTGGGAGAACGAATTCATTTCATTCATTTACGCGCAACGAAAAGAGACGCAGAAGGAAACTTCTATGAGGCAAATCATCTGGAGGGTGATGTGGACATGTATAGCGTTATGAAAAAATTAATAGCGTCAGCTGGCGCTCAGAGATGTGATTTACCCATGCGACCAGACCATGGTCATAAAATGTTGGACGACTTAAATAAAAAAACAAATCCCGGATATTCCGCCATAGGAAGATTGCGTGGACTCGCAGAATTACGCGGATTGGAGGTAGGAATTCTTAAATCTATAGAAAAATAATGCGCTAAAACTCTAACCATGGCACCAATGAAAGAACTGGAGGATACTGCATCCATGGGCTTTTTTCGAAAGCTTTTACTTTACACTAAGTTGAGTGGTCCTGGGTGGATTCAAGCTGCAGTTACCTTGGGTGGTGGAACATTGGTAGGCGGACTTTATTTAGGAGTCATTGGTGGGTATCAATTTCTTTGGCTACAACCCTTAGCAATGCTTTGTGGAATTATCATGCTTTCGGCAATCAGCTATGTAACACTTAGTAAAGAAAAATTCGAAGATCGTCCTTTTGAATTGTCGAAAAAACATGTTTCTCCCTTTCTTGCTTGGGGATGGCTAATCGCAACCGTAGTCGCCAACGTTGTTTTTTGTTCTGCTCAGTTTGCCCTGGGAGCTGATGCAGTACAAGGTAACTTGGGGGCTTCAAATGTTAACCCATATGTGATCACCTCCATTTTTTTTGTACTAAGTCTATTTTTGATTTGGTTATATTCCGGAGAAGGCAAAGCCTCCAAGGTTATCGATGGAGTAATAAAAATATTAGTGGCAATTATTGTGCTCTGTTTTATGGGAGTTGTAGCCACTTTAATGATCAAAGGTGCAGTACAATGGAAAGCCTTGTTTTCTGGTTTTATCCCAGATTTTTCAGCGTTATTTCATCCAGTAGATTCCTATAGTGCTTACTTAAATGAAACAGGAAGTTTTCAACCTTTCTGGGAAAATTATATCGCTACCAACCAAAGGAATATCATCATCGGTGCATTCGGAACGGCAGTTGGTATCAACATGACTTTTCTATTACCTTATTCTTTAAAGAAAAAAAAATGGAGTAAATCGCATAGAGAATTGTCGCGCTATGATTTGATATTGGGATTGTTGATTCCATTTATTCTTGCGGCCTCTTGTTTAATTATTTCAACAGCTTCACAGTTTCATGCAAAAAAAGATGCAGTGATAAATGAGACCGCCTATAATAATGTTTTGGACAAGCGTTTAACGGCACAGTTTCCGGATTTTAAGAATTTTGATTCGACAAAAAAAGAAGCGATAAGGTTGGCTGCTCCTCAAGTGGATAAAGATCTAAGTGTGATGCTTGCGAAGCGAAGTGCTAAAGATTTGGCCACAGCCTTGGTTCCTTTTCTTGGAAATTGGTCGCAAATTATTTTTGGAATAGGCATTCTTGCCATGGCTTTAAGTACTATGCTCGTTCATATGATGATGAATGGGTTTGCGATCAGTGAAGCCTTGGGTCAACCCGGCAAACAAAAGCTGTTTTTACTTGGAGCGGCTATTCCAGCTTTATCGGGGCTGTTTTCTCCGTTGATTTGGGCAGGAACAGTGAAGGCGGCTTTGGTTGTACCAGCCTCAGTAATTGCAACCACCTTACTGCCAATTGCTTACTTGATATTTCTATTGCTCATGAACTCTAAAAAGGCATTGGGCGTTGAATTACCCAAAAATAGAGTACTTATTAATATCTTGATGGGATTAGCGACAGGTATCGCCTTCTTCGCATCCTTTTGGGCATTGCAGGGGAAATATCAAAGCGCTAATGTTTATGAACATGGTTTTGGCCTCTTCGGAATTGTTGGGTTAACCTTTTTGACCATTTTTGGTGTTATAAGTTTTATTAGAAAAGAAAGGAGTTAATTTATGTACACTTTTGGAATTATAGGTGGAGGAATGATTGCTGAGTTTCATGCTCAAGCTATACAAGCTATGGGAAATGAAGTTTCACTTGGTGCGATTTACGCAAGGAACCCAAATAAAGCAAAAAGCTTAGGCAAAAAATTTGGATGCCGTGCATATACAAATCTCGATGATTTTTTGGCAGATCCAGCCATTGATATTGTAACTATCGCAACTCCTTCCGGCGCACATCTCGAACCTGCTTGCGCAGCCGCTAAAGCTAAAAAGCATATCATTTGTGAAAAACCTTTGGAGGTGACTCCAGATAGGATTCAACAAATGATTGCAGTAGCCAATGAAGAAGAAGTATTGCTTTCTGGAATTTTTAATCGAAGATTTAATCCTTCCGTCGAACAGCTGAAAAAAGCCATTGATGAAAAGCGATTTGGCCAATTGACGCTTTGCGACGCTCAGATCAAATGGTACAGAACTCAAGCTTATTATGAC
>CALGJW010000560.1 GCA_937930025.1 uncultured Saprospiraceae bacterium
TAATGTCATCAGAAAATGCAGTCACACCAAATTCTTGTGCTTCGGTATTAATCGTTAGGGCGGAGGCCTGTTCTACTACAGGTAATCCTTCCCAATCTTGTCCTAACTCACATCCTTCAATTTCGGTCCTAGCCATATCGAGAACATGGTCTGTTTTTTCACCTAAATAGGTTCTTCTGAAATTTTTGAAGGCAACTCGAGCCTTTTCAAATTCTCCGGTGGCTTTAAGACTTTTGGCATACCAAAAACCAGCTAAGGGATAATCCTTTGCTTCCTTTTTGAGCGGCTTAAGCATTTTTAATGCCTTAGTATAATTTCTTGCGTTGAAATAGGCTGTTCCAGCCTTTGAAGCGATTTTCTCTTTTTCGGGTTTCAACTTATAAGCGGCTTCAAAAGCTTCTGCGGCTTCCTTGTACTTCCCACTTATTAGGAAAGCTTCTCCTTGCTTGTCTAATTGTTTCCAACTTGTTTTTTGAGAAAATACTGGTATTGTTGTGATTAGAAATACCAGGGTAGAGATAAACAATTTCATAATTTCGATAGGTTTGACCAACTACCCATCGTTGAATTGTTTTATGGGAGGTTGGTAACTATTGATTCTACGACTAAGGGATAATATTGATGCTCAAGTTTTAAAACTTTTGCTTCAATATCGCTGGCTAAATCAGATTCCAGAATAATTGTTTTTACCTGAAAAATAATGGCGCCCTCATCATACAGTTCGTTAACAAAATGGATCGTTGGTCCGCTTTCTTTTTCTCCAGCTTGTTTGACAGCTTTGTGAACATTGCTGCCGAACATTCCTTTGCCACCAAATTTTGGAAGCAATGCCGGATGGATGTTTATTATCCGGTTGGGGAAGGCTTTGACCAAGTATCCAGGCACTAACCACAAAAAACCCGCCAATACGATAAAATCTACGGAAAAATCTTTCAATTTTTCAAGAAATTCTGTTTCAAGGTTAAACGTAGACTTTGTGATCACCATATTTGCTATGCCGTTATCTTCGGCTAGTTGAAGCACTCCTGCATCAGATTTGTTACTGACAATCAGGGAAACTTCTATGGATTCGTTTTGTTTGAGATGCGCTATTATTTTAGCTGCATTGCTGCCAGTTCCAGAGGCAAAAATGGCAATTCTTTTCATTAGGTTAGTTTCCTATTTGCTTGTTGTACCGGCCAGCTTTAGAAGGATCAAATTTCGCCAAAGCAGCTTTAGCCTTCCTTTTTTCATCAGGAGTAGCTGATTTAAAGATATTTACCAGTTCATCTGCCTTATTATTGGCAAACATTTGGACAATTTGCGAATTGGGATATTTCTTACTTGCCGTTTGGATGTCAGCTAATGCCTTAAGAATCACTGCTCTTGCCTTAACGGGATCCTCATGCATCACATCTAAACCTAATCTATGGTATTCGTACATGGCCTGTCTGTAAGCTTTTAATCCTGGGTTTAAAAGATTCTCGCTCATCCAATACCGATTTCGATTACCATCTAGGGCTCTCCATCCTTTTTTTTCATTGGCAACAGATGAAGGAACATTGTTTAAAATATTTTGAGCAAACTGAAAATATTCTTCTCCTCCAAAAGGACTGAAGGAGTCATAGTCTAAGCCAAGCACCATGTAAACGTAAAAGGAGAAAAGACTGGAAAGATTATCATTAAAAGTGGTTGCACTGTATTCAATTGGCTGAAATTGCTCGTAATTGAAGTCGAAACTTTTATCTCGATAATTTAATATAACAGTTTCATAGTTAGACCCGTAAACCGGACGAGTAGCTTGTATCAATAATTCTGCTGTAAAGCTGGTCGGAGATAATTCAGTATTGATAGTTAATTGAACATTGACGTTAATTCTTTCTTCTGGTTCGAAGTCTTCTTCAGTCCATTTTTGACTACTTAAGAAGTCCGTTAGTGCTCCTTCTAAGGTTTGAAAGACTTTAGGATCTACCGTTTGCAATTTGGGAGTATTGATAGAAACATTGACGTTCAACTCTTGTCCAAAGACGAATTGAGAGAATAAGAGTAGGGCGAAAGCAGTAAAATATCTTAACATCTATGCAGTTCTTTTTTCATTTAATACGGAAATAGCGGCCTTAAGGATATCTTTTGCCACTAATACCTTTGATTTTAACTCAAAATCTTCTCGCTTATTGTCCGAGAAGAAAAAGCTGACCTTATTAGTATCGACCTGAAAGCCCGCTCCTTTGTCTTTCAGCGAGTTGAGTACAATAAAATCAAGGTTTTTCTTAGTTAATTTTCGTTGGGCATTCTTTTCAGCAGACTCAGTTTCTAAGGCAAATCCAATCAAAATTTGTGATCCTTTTTTTTGCTGACCCAAGCTGGCCGCAATATCAACTGTTCTTTCAAAGGTGATTTCTAAGCCTTTGTCCCCTTTTTTGATTTTTTCCTGGGCTATCTGTGCCGGTCTAAAATCGGCCACAGCAGCGGCTAAAATTGCTATATCGGTATCTGGAAAATTTGTTTGACATTTGTCATTCATCTCAGCAGCGCTCGTAACTCGATGCAGATTAACGGAAGGTTCCTTGGTTCCCAAATGGGTTGGACCTAGCACTAAGTGAACCTCGGCTCCCAATTGGGCAGCTTCTTCTGCGATGGCTATACCCATCTTTCCTGAGCTTCTGTTTCCCAAGAATCGTACGGGATCAATCGCTTCAAAGGTGGGACCCGCAGTTACTAGCACTTTTTTTCCCGCTAAGGGTAAATCTTTTATGAAGTAATCACTGATTTGTTTGGCAATATCTTCTGGTTCTGCCATTCGACCGTCTCCAGATAAACCAGAAGCAAGTTCTCCGCTACCTACGGGGATATATTGATTTCCAAATGAGGATAATGTTTTGATATTTTCTTTAGTGGAATCATGCGCCCACATATCTAAGTCCATAGCGGGTGCAAAGAAAACGGGACATTTGGCTGATAAATAAGTGGCCAAAAGTACATTGTCAGCATGGCCATTTGCCATTTTCGATAGGGTAGTAGCAGTTGCTGGCGCAATAACCATTGCATCTGCCCAAAGACCTAGCTCAACATGATTATTCCAGCCCTCATCTGAAAACATCTCAAGATAGACTGGGCGTTTTGATAAGGTAGATAATGTAAGCGGTTGGATAAAAGCAGTAGAAGCTGAAGTCATCAATACTTGGACTTCAGCTCCTGCTTTAATGAACTCACGTGTCAAAATCGCAGACTTATAAGCTGCAATGGATCCCGTGATTCCTAGAATTATTTTTTTTCCCTTAAGGGACATAAGTCTAAATGAAATTAAAATGAGGGTTGCTCATCTTCTTGATCAACTTTTTCCTTATACCTAGAGTATACGTTTCCTTTTAGGTATTCTTCAGTTGCAATAAGTACTGGATTAGGCAGTCGCTCATAGAATTTAGAGATTTCAATTTGCTCTTTGTTCTCATGAACTTCCTCAATAGTATCAGATACTACAGCGAATTCATCCAACTTATTATGAAGCTCACTCTTCAAACTAACTGAGATTTGCTTGGCACGTTTTGTAATTATTACCAATGCTTCATAAATATTATCAGTATCCTTTACGATAGCTCCAATATCTCTGGCGCTAACGGATGGATCGATTCCTTGTACTTGCGTTTTGATGTCGCTCATTTTGTAATAGATTTAAGCTTAATTGTAGAATCTTCGATTATTTGATTTATCTCTTTGAGATACTCACTTGTTTTGTATTTGTTGTTAAAGAGATTAGCATACTCAATGGATTGCTCATATCTCTCTTCTTGCTTTGTATAGACGCTATTTTTTGCCAATAGGTACGAGGCTTTTGACATTAAGAAACGAACTCTTTCCACATCATCACTATCCGGAAAGTCTCTCAAGAGGTTTTCAAATGCATGCGTTGCAGATTGATATTGCTTGAGATTATAATAAAGAAAGGCCTGATCAAATGCTTTCTCCTCTAATTTAACTCTCAACTCATCAATATAGTTGTTACAATCTTTTAGTCTTGGGCTATTTGGATAGGTATTGGCAAAAAGTTGAAAACTTTGGATGGCTTTTTCCGAATAGGATTGATCTAGCCTAAAGGAAGGCGAAAGCTTGTAATAGTTAAAAGCTTGCATAAAATCGGCCTCTTCTCGAAAACTACTATTCGGAAAAGTGTTAGAAAAAGTCTTGAAATAGTAAGCCGCCAATATATTATTGCCCATATGGAAATGAGTTTGGGCATAATTGAAGTATATCTTCTCAGCTTCAGAGGTTCCTTTGACACTATTTAGGACCAATTCATAAAGGGTCTGAGCCTTTAAATAAGATTCTTCCGCAAAATATTCCCCAGCCTTTTTCGTGATCTTCTTTGTGTCACCAGAGCTACGAATGCTTTCGAATTCGCTTTTGCAACTAGTGATTCCAAGAAAAAGTAGGGTGTAAACTGAAATAAAGACTAACCTTCTATTCATAAGAGCGCAAAATTACGGTTTATTATGATGATGGCCAAGAAAAACTTAGCCAACAGAAAGAGTCGCCTAGGAACTTTTTGGTTGGTATTTACTCGAATTGAAGAATATTTCTTGATTTTTTGGGCTTATTTCTTCTAAAGACCGTTAAAAAGATAGTTAATTCTAGTTAAAGGGGACAACCTAGACCTATTAATAGTGTCTTTAAAAGTAATTTACAACGCCAAAAAATCACAGCTATGTCTTATAAATCTACCTTTTTCATTTTTCTTGGTTCTTTTGTCTTTTCGGGTTTAGTCGCTCAATCTAATGGGTTGGCGGTTTATAAAGTCTTGGAGGAAAATTGTATTTCTTGTCATTCAAATGGTTCTCCGGCAGCCGGATTGGATTTAGAAGGTTCTGGAGCCACTACATCGGCGAAATGGGCAGAGGTTTATCAAAACTTATTGCAAGAAAATCCTCAAAATGTTCATGCCCAGCAGGAAGGGTATTCTTTTATTTTTCCGGGAAGACCAGATCAATCCTTTCTATTTCAAAAAGTGAATGGAGATTTCGAAGAGACAATCACCCTCGATGCGCAAGGTGGATCTGCAATGCCGGAAAATAACCCGGGAGGAATGGCAGATGTGGACAAAGAAATATTGAGGCAATGGATTTTATTTGGGGCTGAAGAAAATAGTGTAAAATTTGATGAGGATGTAGTTCGAACATACTATGACACAGGAGGACAAGAAAGTTTTCCTGACGGACCACCGGCAGCACCAGATCCTTCGGAGGGATTCCAAGTAAAAATGGGTCCTTTCTTTTTAGCTCCTGGAGGGAGTGTTGGAGACGAATTAGAGTATTTTCAAAAATACGCGCTAGATCTACCTGCTAATACGGAAGTCGTGCGAATGGATACAAAATTTAGTGGGTCGTCACATCATTTCATTGCATATTCCTATGATTTCCCTGCTGCATCAAATAATATTGAACCAGGTCTTAGATTGGAGCCCTTTCATAATGATGTGAATTTGGTGATTGCAGTTCAGGAAGCAAGTGACATTAGACTACCCGAAGGTTCTGCCTTCAAGTGGGAAAAAGATATTGTGCTGGATTTGAATTCCCATTACATTAATTACTCTTTGAACCTTCCGTACAAAGCGGAGGCGTATATGAATGTATATACCCAAGAGGATGGAACCGCTGCTCAAGAAATGTTTACTGACCTTATAGCTAATCCTTCTATTGTTATTCCTAACAATCAAGAGAATATTACACTCAGCCAACCAGTCTCTGGTAATGGTGGAGAAATTTACCTTTGGGCAATGATGGGCCATACACATAAGTATGGAACTGATTATAAAGTTTGGAAAAGGAGCAATGGGGTAAAAACTGATTTGATTTATAATGCATCTTGTCCTGAAGGAATACCAAGTTGTGTTTTTCCAAATTTTGATTACCGTCATATCCCTATCTCTTATTTCGATGATTTCCTTCCTCTTGACTTATCTCCCAATAATGGATTTATTCATGAAGCTAGTTGGTTGAATGATGGACCTAATAATGTATTTTTTGGACCAACCTCCGATGATGAAATGATGGTCTTGGTATTAATGTATTTAGAAGACATTGAAGGAGTGGTATCGAGTTCAGAAGAATTAGCCGAAGTCCGTCAAGACATAAAGATCTTTCCGAATCCAATGAATGACTACACTGAATTTCAGTGGGATAATTCGACCAGCGAAAAATATCAAATTCAGTTTTTTGATAACCTAGGAAGAGTAGTGGATCAAGGAAATACAAATGACGGCTACTACCGGTTTGAAAGAAATAATTTGGCCGCAGGAATTTATTACTACCGACTTTTGGATGAAAATTTAAAAGGTACTGCAGGTAAATTGATAATTGAATAAATAAGGCCTTTGCTTTATTTCTTTTTGGCTTTTAATTTTTCTTTGAGATAATATCCTGTGTGCGAACGCTTGATTTTCACTAAATCTTCTGGTGTTCCTTGGAATACCAATTCTCCGCCATGGATACCCGCCTCTGGTCCTAAATCAATTAGCCAATCTGCTGATTTTATCACATCGAGATTATGTTCAACAACTAGAACCGTATGGCCAATTTCAACCAAGGCGTTAAAGGCACGCAACAGTTTTTCAATATCATGAAAATGTAATCCAGTAGTCGGTTCATCGAAAATGAAAAAGACTTGTTCCCTTTTAGAGGTATGGATTAAAAATGAGGCAAGTTTTACCCGTTGGGCTTCTCCACCCGAAAGCGTATTGGAAGATTGTCCTAATTTTATATAACCTAGACCCACATCATCTAGTGGTCTGATTTTATTAATAATTTCTTTTTCTCCGGCGAAAAAATCTAAGGCTTCAGAAATACTCAAGTCCAAAATTTCTGAAATATTTCTATCATTGTATTTTACGTCAAGGACATCCGCTTTGAATCGTCGCCCTTTACATTCTTCACATTCTAATCTCACATCCGCTAGAAATTGCATTTCAACAACTTGCTCTCCTTCGCCTTTACAAGCCTCACATCTTCCGCCCTCTACATTAAAGGAAAAATGTCTTGGCTGAAATCCTCGAATCTTGGAAAGCTGCTGCTTCGACATTAGATTCCGAATGGCGTCGTAAGCTTTGACATAGGTGACTGGATTCGAGCGAGAGGATTTACCAATTGGGTTTTGATTAATCATCTCAACACGTTTGACTCGTTTGAAATCACCAGTCATTTCCTTATGGGGGCCAGGTGCTTTTGGATGTGGTTCGCCTAAGGCGCGCTTCAATGCCGGGTAAAGAATCTCCCGAACCAAGGTTGTTTTTCCAGAACCAGAAACACCCGAAACAACAGTTAACGTTCCCAGCGGAAAAGTAACATCAATATTTCTTAAGTTATGTTGAGACGCACCAATGATATTAATTTTTGAAATTGATTTCCTTCGAATTTTTGGAATAGTAATTTGTAACCGATTGGTCATGTAACCGGCTGTCAAACTGTTAGGTGCCTTGTGGTGAATGTCTTCATATGGACCAGCAAAGACAACCTCACCTCCGTGGATTCCAGCCTCTGGACCCATATCAATTAGATAGTCAGCATTCGAAATAATATCTTCTTCGTGCTCCACTACGATAACTGTATTTCCTAGGTCACGTAATTTTCGTAAAACATCAATTAGTCGATTCGTATCTCTTGGGTGTAAACCAATACTGGGTTCATCCAAAATGTATAAGGAGCTGGTTAGGTTAGAACCCAACGTTCTGGTTAGATTTATTCTTTGTGTTTCTCCTCCACTAAGCGAAGCTGAAAGTCTATTTATATTGAGGTAACTAAGCCCCACGTTCATCATGAAACCCAATCTATTTTTTACTTCTAAAATTATTCGACTGGCGATTTTTTCATCCGTTTTAGAAAATTTGACCTTATCAAAAAATGCTGCTAATTCATCAATTGGCAAATCAATTAAGTCCATGATATTTTTACCATCAATAAAAACATAGGAGGCTTCGGGTCTTAATCTGCCACCGTCACATTCTTGGCATTTAGTTCTTCCTCGGTAACGACTAAGCATCACTCGATTTTGAATTTTATATTTTTTTTCCTCCAAGCGTTGAAAGAATTCATCAACCCCATTGAAATGTTCATTTCCATTCCAAACTAATTTTCGTTCCGCTTTTGATAAATCTTTATAAGGTCGGTGAACTGGAAAATCAAATTTAGCCGCCGTTTTTAATAATTCCTTTAACCAAAGACTTGCCTTTTCACCCTTCCAACAGGCAATAGCTCCTTCGTATATGGATAAAGCTTGATTTGGAATAACTTTATTTTCATCTATGCCCATTACTCTTCCATATCCTTCACATTTTGGGCAGGCCCCATAAGGATTGTTGTAATTAAAAAGATGAGGACTGGGTTCAAGAAAAATCATCCCGTCTAATTCGAAACGATTATTAAAAACGACCTCTTCTTGATCAATAGGTGCGACTATACAATCTCCTTCTGATTCGTAAAACGAGGTATTAACAGAATCGGCAATCCTTTTAATATTCTCTTCTTCCTTTTTTTGAACCGAAAAACGATCGATCAGCACTCTAGGCAAATCTTTCTTTATAGCGGCCAGTTTTTTCTTTAACGGTAATTTTCCTTCTCCTTCCAGTGCGTCTTCAATCCGAATCAACTTACCTTTATATTCAATCCGCGTAAAACTTTTTTGCAGCAGTAGTTGCAAATCTTGGGCTAATGTACGATCAGCATATTTGGTTTGAAGGGGGATGAATAGTTGAACCTTCGTTCCTTCTTTATATTTATGAATAAAATCCACCACATCCTGGACCTCGTGCTTTTTAACCAATTCTCCTGAAATAGGGGAGATAGTTTTTCCGACTCTCGCGAAGAGCAGTCTTAAGTAATCATATATTTCAGTGAGCGTTCCCACAGTTGATCTTGCATTGCTAGTGCTAACTTTTTGCTCAATAGCTATAGCGGGGCTTATTCCTTTAATGAAATCAACGTCAGGCTTTTTCATCCTCATCAGAAATTGCCGAGCATAACTTGAAAGCGATTCGACATATCTCCTTTGACCCTCTGCAAACAAAGTGTCCATGGTAATGGAAGATTTTCCAGATCCTGATACCCCGGTGACCACTACTAGTTGATCTCTTGGAATAAATACAGAGATATTTTTCAAATTATTTGAACGGGCACCTTTGATGAATACTCCATCTTCCGGTTTATAATTTTTCTCAGTGATAGTCGCTGCAAATGATGTTAAAGACTTTTTTGCCATTTTCGATGTAACTACTAAATTGTAAGACTTTCTTTAGCTGGCAAGTTGCCTAGCAGTTTGAATTCAATTCCATGGCTTAATAGCGCCCTACTATTGAAATATTAGTAGAAAACAAGGTTGATCCTCTAGGATTTGTCTGCTTTTTCACGGATTTATTTCGATGGACAAAGGTAGGAAAGTCACTTAAAAAGGAATAAATTAGAAGGAAATGTTTTGAAAATAAATACTAAAATGTTTTAAGTATAGTCGGGATATTAAATTAGAAGCAATTGATAGAAATATTGCTGATTAAGCGATGAAACAAATTATTCTTCTTTAAAATGAGCCGAAACCCTAATAAATAGGTGGCTTGAAGCTTATGAAGATGTTAAAAAATGATAAAAATTGTATTTTTTAGGGTCTTTTT
>CALGJW010000561.1 GCA_937930025.1 uncultured Saprospiraceae bacterium
GAAGGGGTGGGTAGTTTGATGGCGCTTTACCGATCCCAGTGGATTGGATATGATGGCGCACCTCAATCAACTTTAATCAATTTTCAAACACCATTACTTGGGGACAAGATTGGATTTGGATTGGGTATTTCGAATCATACCATTGGAATTGAAAATACCTGGTACGCCAATATGGCTTATTCCTACAACGTGAAGTTCAGTGATACTAAATCGTTTCGATTTGGATTACAAGGTACGTTGCGCTATTTAGGAATGGATTTCTCTGATCCGTCTGTACTGATCCGCCAAGTAAATGATCCTTCCGTTTTGGAAAATGAAAGGTATAACGAATATTTTGGAAACTTTGGTGTTGGAGTTTACCTCAAACTAGATGAACTCTACTTTGGTGTTTCTGTACCTCATTTGTTTCAAAATGATTTAGGATTTAATCCAAATGGATTGGTAGCAGCCGTTTCTGAAGCGCATATTTATGGAATGGCAGGATACAATATTAAGGCAAATGAGAATTTGAGTATCGAGCCTTCTATATTGGTTAAATATGTTGCTAATGCACCTGTGGATGTTGACTTCAATGTAATGGCACATATTGCTAAAACATTTGATTTTGGTTTGTCTTACCGTGCTGGTGGAGATGAAAATTCATTTGGAGAATCGATAGATATTATCGGGATTTATCATTTGAATAGTTTATCTATTGGTTTGGCTTATGACTTAAGTCTATCTGAAATAGAAACTTATAGTAGTGGAAGTTTTGAAGCACTTGTACGTTATGCCTTTGTTAAAGAAAGACAAGACATGGCAAATCCTAGATTCTTTAATAATTAAAAAGCGCTTAAATCGTTATTAGCGTAACAAATAAATGCGATTCGTTATGACTCATATATCAAAGTTAATTATGAAAAATAGTCTATTACTTGTTTTTGCCTTGATCGCATCTCAGACATTTGCACAAGTAGCAGGAGAAGATACCAAAGTATTTATTAGTAACGAAAGTACTATTAATACAGAGTTTCTGGAATACAGTCCTGCTTTCTTTGAAGATGGAATCATTTTCATTTCTTCGAAGTATGCAAGTGGAAAATATAAAATCAAGGATACCAGAATCAATAAAAATATTATGTCCATTTTTCAAGCCCGTCGGGATGAAGGTGGATTACTTCAAGCGCCTACTCCATTTGCAGCAGAGCTTTTATCTACCGTTCATGAAGGTCCAATGACATTCAATAGAACAAATGATGTCATTTTCTTTACCAGAAATAACATGATCAATGGGCAAAAGAAAAGAGCTAAAGATGGGATTTTGAAAATGGCCATTTTTACAGCTGAACGAGTTGGCGATTCTTGGACCAATATCAAAGCACTTGATTTTAATAATAAAGAAAGCAATGATGTACATCCAACAATTTCTGTAGATGGTGATATCTTGTATTTCGCATCTGACAGACCGGGTGGAATTGGTGGAATGGATATTTGGAAATCTCATAAAGTTGGAGACGAATGGTCAGAGCCACAAAATATGGGACCTGGTATTAATACAGAATCTGATGAAATTTTTCCATTCATACACGCAGACGGTACTTTATATTTTGCCTCAAAAGGTTTGGCAGGTTTTGGAGGATTGGATATATTCCATACCTCTCAGATTACAGGCGGTTGGTCAAAGCCAGCTAACTTAGGAAAACCTTTTAATTCTGAAAATGATGATCTCGGTTTCATCATCGATAGAGATAAAAAGAATGGTTATTTCTCCTCAAATAGAGCAGGAGGAAGAGGAGAAGATGACATATTTAGCTTTTATATTTCATCTGGATTATTAGGTGCTAATAATATTCCACAAGCTGCAGATAAAGGAATTGAATTTGCTATTATCGATGCAGAATCCGGAGATCCAATACAAAACGCTAGTATCAACTACATGCCTATTGATGAGTTGAGTTTAGCACGGGCAGTTATTGAAAATGAAAACGCATTGAATCAGGACAAAGGAGAAGTGCTAATCAGAATTCCTTTTGGAGAAGAAACCTTATCTAACTCTGCAGACGAAGTAGGGATTGTTCCGATCACAATTGGTGGAGCCAGCAATTACGTTTTCAATATAGAAAGCCCAGGCTACCAGACATCACAAATTGTATTGACCTCTGATACAGAAGCCAAGCAATTTTTAGTAAGTCTTGCTAAAGATATTCCGATATCTGAAGTGGTTACAATGGGAGAAGATGGGTCAACTTCAACTTCAGGTTCTTCAGGAACATCAAGCAGCGGATCTACTTCAACTAATTCTAGTTCTGTTATTGATGTTGAAAGCAATACTGAAGTTGGTGGATTGAGTTCTACCATACGAGAAGGATCTGTGATAGAACTTCCGAACATCTATTACAACTTTAACGATGCATCCATCAGACCGGATGCAAAAACGGATTTGGATGTGGTATTGTCTTTACTACAAAAATATCCAGATATGCAAATCGAATTAGCATCTCATACGGATGCTCGCGGAGACGGCAGATACAATAGACGATTGTCGCAAAAAAGAGCAGACAATGCAGTGTCCTATTTAGTTGGAAAGGGCATTAGCCAAAATCGTCTGACCTCAAAAGGATACGGAGAGGATGAAGTAAGAAATGAATGTCGCGATGGTGTTAAATGTTCGGAATCCGGTCATCAGTATAATAGAAGAACGGAAGTAAGAGTAACAAAAATGTCTCAAGAAATCAATGTCAGATTTGTAAACAATTCTGGATCTGTAAGCAGTAGTGGAAGTTCTAGTGGATCTGTGAGCAGTGGAAGTTCTTCTTCAAGTGGAAAAGAAATCCAAGTGATTACAGGCGTTTTTAAAGAATATAAAAATGCAGAGAAAAGACAACAACAATGCAGAGATGCAGGTTTTACTTCTGCAGAAATAATCTCAAATAGTCAAGGTTTGAATACAGTGATTGCTGGACGTTATTATTCTAGTTCAGAAGCAGAGTCAGCAGCAAGTAGCTTAAGAAGTAGCAATATAAAAGCATTTGTAAAGAAGTAAACTTTCTTAAAATTTAGTAGTAAGAAAGGTATAAAAATCATCAAAAAAAGCCAGTGCATTTGCGCTGGCTTTTTAATTGAATTATAAAACTCACCCTCTCTCAAATTACCCATTACTCGGGATAATATCGTTATGCAAGGGACACACAACATAGCCCTCTTCGATAAATTCAAGTTACTACTACTCATGGATTTCGGTTCCAGGATAAAAAGCGCCCCAACTAAACCAATATCCCATAAAGGATTCTATAGACTTTAGTTTTTGTCCCATCCTTGGACCTTCAACTCCTTCTCCCCAAATATTCCATTTTGTTCCATCACTGTCTTCCATAATGATCTCCCCTCCGTTTTCAACAACAGTAAAATCCAACAAAGTTCCATCTAGATTTCTGTCATAGGTAACTATAAAGTTCTTATTCTCACTAGCTGCTACAACAATATTTTGTCCTTTAAAGTCATCCTGCAATACTCCTAAATCTTTGTTTTCAAAATTATCAAACCGGTATACTTTTGCGCTGCCATCTACGAGCACACCTCGTACCCGTTCTTTGGGATGAAGTCTTTCATCAGAAGGAGTCACCGGAAATATAAGAGATTCACTTGTTCTATAATTCCCATAAGGATAAGAACCATAACTTCTACTAAATCCTGTTCCTAAAGTAATAACTTGAGCCTGAGGGAAAATGGTTTTGAAAGTTCCCCATGTTGTTTCCAATACATCGAAAGTCTCGATTACATTGCTTTGCAAAGCACCATTTACACAATCCAATCTAATTTGAGACCAGTTGCTATCGGTTGAACGGTCATAAGGTATGAGGTTAGAATTGTACAATAATCCCGACACACCAAAAGTCGTCTCATTCCCATTTAAAGTTCTGTCCCATCCAATTGCTGTTCCAGTCAAAGGGCAGTAGGTAATACTGACTGCCCGGTCTCCTACTCTATCATTTATGATTTCATGCCAATCCAAAACTTGATGCGAATAAGCTTTGATTTCGTCCCCTTCTTTGACCGCAATTATGAGATCATCATTGCTTAAATAATTTGTGCTCGATACCGGATCGAACGAAGGACTATCCACTGATGGTATTCCATCTTTTCCGGGTCCTCCATCTCTAATTTCTCCTTCGGGAATTAACCAACCTTCGTTATTGTTATTT
>CALGJW010000562.1 GCA_937930025.1 uncultured Saprospiraceae bacterium
CAAGATCATCAAAATAGAAACCATCTCCAACTACGAATCCATCTGAACTGAAAGTAAAAGCAAAATAGACTTCTGGCTCTCCTAAATAATCTTCCAAATTAATTTGTTCTTGTACCCACTCCGTTTGTGTTCCATCATAAAGTGGAGCACCAATATCTTGATTCCCAGTTCCTGGATTGGTATACAAGCCGCACAATGGAGTCATACTTGGAATAGCAGGAGTCGTACCCACTCTAATTTGAACATAATCATAGTCGGCTTCGATATCCCATTTTGCCTGAAATTTTAAACTCGCGATCAGAGCATTAGTAAGATCTACCGGCTTGGTATAAAGAACAAAGTCCTCTCGATTACCCTCATATTCCGAATTTGGACTATCAGCAAAACAGGAAGTAGGACTTACAAAAGTCTCAGAGGTGATTCCCCAGTCTCCTGAGGATATAAAGTCGTCATCTGCATCGATATTATCTAAAATTGAACGTGTCAAATTTCCTGGACTAATCAATTTTTTGAATTCCTCCGTTTTATCAAAATCACCGTATTCAGTTGTTACCTTAAATGTAACCGATTTGGGACTGGTCAAACTTGGATCACTTTCAAAATTAAAAACTAAATTTTGACTGCCTAAATGATCTAATGTGACTGTTTGTGCGGCATCAATATTTGAAATTGCAGGATCGTCACAAGTAACTTTCACAATGTTTGAACCACTTGCTAACCCCGCTTTTTTCACTAATAAATCTAGTTGATGATTTGTACCTGTATAGAGGAAAGGAGATTGGTCTGTAATGTTTAGCAAATTATGTGCTAAAAGCCCTAAGTTGATATTCATTCGAACATTGGACTTATTAAGGTTGTCAATCTCATCTGCTGGTGGCCAAAAACTAGGTCCAACCTCCGGGGTGTAGGTATAGATTTTATTCTTATCAGTTTCTTCTCCATAAAACCAATCATCAGAGTCTCCATTCACTATATAGCCCACCGTTTCTGTACCTGTTCCCAGTCGAAAATTATTTTCCGTATTCAAAGTTCGACCCATTAGCTTGAAGCTTTCATCTTCTGGAGTTGGTTGGTCATTAAACCCCCATGGATGAATCAATAAATTTCCAGAGGTATGATAATTTAAGGCCAAAAGAAATTCATGAGATTCACAAAATTCTTTTACAGCTTGCGTTTCTGGTTCTGAAAATGCAGCCGTTCCACGAAAAGTATTTGAATTTGGATCTGGAGAAGATCCCGTATCGTCAAATGCCCATTCGTATCCGTAGTTTCTATTCAGATCAACTCCCTTAATAGTTCCGTTTGAATCTCGCCATCTATTTTTTCGCCAAAATCCACCACCATTAGGATTGGTGGTTTGGTTCCAAACATAGCCATCTGGATTAATCATCGGGATGAAATACAATTCAGTGTTGTCCAATAAAAATTTTATTTCTTCATCTGTGTCGTAATTTTCTAAAACATACCACATGTAGAAAATTAATTGCGACAAAGAATTTGGTTCTCTTGCATGATGCAAAGCGGTATACAAAACTTCTGGCTCATCTTCATCTACATTGGGATTATCAGATATTTTTAACCAGTAAATTGGTCGGTCTTCATGGGTTCGGATCGTTCCTACA
Organism: uncultured Saprospiraceae bacterium; assembly: GCA_937930025.1. Taxonomy (GTDB): domain Bacteria; phylum Bacteroidota; class Bacteroidia; order Chitinophagales; family Saprospiraceae; genus JABDJM01. Next base: position 1,623 of record CALGJW010000562.1, read on the forward strand.
TCGCTTTTTGCAGTTATGAGATTTGGAAACTTAGCAGTCATTTCGTCTAATATTGCAAGAAATTCTTCATAAGTTACATAGCCACCCATGCTCCCTTCAGAGTAATTTTCCGGAGTTACATAATCATAAATTCCAGTAAAATCATCACATTCTCCAGCTCTACTATTTTCAAGTTGTATCCCAGAATGTTCATGCTCATGATAAGCTCTTTGTACATCGGTTACCTCTACCTTGAAAGGAATTCCAGCCGCTTCTATTCTGGCAATTTCAGAGGCACTAAAAACATTGACTAAATGCTTTCCAAGGTGAATATGTCCATGATCAGTTTCTATACCAAGTTTTGACAATTCAGCAAGTGAATGTTCTTTTAGGTCAATTCTAACTTTTGAATAAGTTTCTGATTGCTGACCAAAGATCAAATTAGTCGAAAGCAGGGTAATAAGTAAAAGAAATATTCTCATTATGATTTTTTTCAAATTTAAAGATTATCACTGAATACAAGGGTAATTCTTTTGCCTAGAAAAGACAATTTGATTAAAAAAGCTTAAAATCTACCAAAGACCAGTGCTCAAATAGCGATCACCTCTATCGCAAACTATGGATACGATTAGCCCATCCTCTAATTCATTAGCGACTTGAAGCGCAGCATGCATAGCACCTCCACTAGAAATTCCGCAAAATATGCCCTCTTTAGTACTCATGGATTTCATTTGCGATTCGGCCTCTGCTCGACTCACGTCTATAATTCGGTCTACTCTTTTTGGTTCATATATTTTAGGTAAAAACGCTGGACTCCATCTGCGAATTCCTGGAATTCTACTTCCATCTTTAGGTTGTACCCCAACGATTTGTATAGCAGGATTTTTCTCTTTCAAAAATCGACTTACACCCATTATAGTACCAGTCGTTCCCATCGAAGAAACGAAATGGGTAATCTTGCCATCTGTTGCTTCCCAAATTTCGGGACCAGTGGATTTATAGTGCGCTAAATAATTATTCGGATTTGCAAATTGATCTAAGCAAAAATAACCTCCTTTTTCAACCAACTCATCCGCTTTCTTGCGAGACAATTCTATCGTTCCTTCTGCTGGAGTAAGAATGACTTCTGCTCCATATGCTTTCATCGTTCCTACTCTTTCTTGAGTGGAATTCTCTGGCATTATCAGCGTAATAGGAATTTCGTATTGTGCCGCTATCATGGCCAATGCAATTCCAGTATTGCCGCTTGTGGCTTCAACCAATCTAATACCTGGTTTTAGTTCTCCAGATTCTAAAGCCATTTGGATCATATTCAAAGCAGCCCGATCTTTCACTGAACCTCCTGGGTTTTGACCTTCTAATTTTCCAAATACACGAACTGATTTGTTTTTATTTAATCGCTCAATTGAAACCAAAGGAGTCTTTCCAACAAGATCAATAATGTTTGGCATTAATTAGGAAGTTTGTGTGGATTGGAATTGTGCAACTGCACCTTTGTAATAGATTCTTGAGTTGGCAGGAACGGAATTAGTTATCCAGACATTCCCTCCAATAATACTGTTCTCACCGATGATAGTATCTCCACCAAGAATAGTGGCACCAGAATAAATTACTACACCATTTTCAATAGTAGGATGTCTTTTAGTTTGGGCCAATTCTTTTTTTACAGAAAGTGCTCCAAGTGTAACGCCCTGATATATTTTTACATCATCACCAATGATAGTTGTTCCTCCAATAACGATTCCTGTACCATGATCAATACAACATCTTTTTCCAATCTGTGCTCCAGGGTGAATATCTATACCCGAATTGGTATGGGCATACTCTGTAAGTATTCTTGGAAGCAAAGGAATCCGTAATTCAAAAAAGACATGTGCAATTCTGTAGATAGCAATTGCAAAGAATCCAGGATAAGTTCGCAGAACCTCTGCCTCACTAATTGCCGCTGGATCGCCCTTCGTAATCGCAGCAACATCTAAGAGCAAGAGTTCATAAATTTTTGGAAGTGCTTCGTAAAAACTATTACAGCATTTTTGAATGCCCTCATCGATTCTGGAATCAACTGGATAAAGTAATTCCTTTAACATTATCTGATTACTATGAACAGCGGAGTCGAAATCTCCATAAAGCGGGAAATCTTCCTCTGACATTTCTGGGAAAAGAAGTCCTAAAAGATGCTCCACCCATTCGCTAGTCCTTTTTGGCGAAGGAATTGGACCACTAGATTTGTGCATTTCGAAAAGACGGCGTTTAAATTCGGTATTCATATCAGGGAGTTTGTGATACTATTTAAACTCATAAGGGTACCATAGGGTTGCTCATTTTAGAATGCTAATTGTGCATTTGTCGCCTAATTTAGTACTTTAACTACTTAAATAGCTGAATTTTATTGATTCTCATCTCTATAGATTTAAACCCTTCAATTTGAATATAGCATACAATGGTGAACAGGTCTTGGCTATTCAGGAATTATTAATGCCTGAGTCAGTGGTTGAATTAGTAGATATTGAGAAAAAAATGAATCATTTTTCTGAGCGATTTGCGTATGGTTTTAGAACGAATCATTTAGCAGCGAAAGTTCTCATGAATAACCATCCCAGCGTCTTTTCCGAACTTTTGGAGGCTGATTTAACTCCTAATAAAATACACTTTCAAAATGGCATTGCAAAAGATCATGGCTTTCTATCCTGGGGAGAAATGAACGCGCAAGAGGCGAGGGAAGTTGATGCTCATTTTGAGTCCACAGTAAATCTATTGTTGTTTGGAAATTGTGAAGAACTAGAAAACAGAATAAAATCTAACCCAGAATTATGTAATCGAAAATCCAACTTTGGTCATCAGGCTTATTTAATCAATTATTTAGGAAACAATGGCGTTGAAATGTATCGGCAAGTAATTCCAGAAGATTTTATAACTCGTTTGGAATTGCTAATAAAGTACGGTGCCGATATTCATAGTAAGATGAGAATTTATGGGGGAGAATATTCTACTTGGGAATTGTTTAAAACTTCCTGCCATCCGATAGCCGCTGGTTTGGACTTTTCCAAAGTTGAAAAATTATTGACATAGAAGTAATAACTTTTATCTCAACATTGATTTTTTGTCAATTAGGTGAATAGCAACTAGAAATAGGTATCTTCGAAAATTTTACCGGTAACCAAAAATTTGAAAAAGCAAATGATTGATACGGCTTCGAAAAAATGGTATGAGCGAATTCCGCATGCAGTAACGATGCTTTTTATCATTATCGTTTTGGTTACTGTGTTAACTTATATTCTCCCTGCTGGATCATATGAACGTGAAATTGTAGATGGTAGAGCAAGAGTGGTTCCGGGATCTTACAAAACCGTGGCTGCTACTCCAGTTGGAATACTCGGATTGTTCAAATCCATTCCACTCGGATTTAAAGCTGCTTCAGAAATAATATTTATTGTGCTGGCTGGATCTATCATGTTTGGAATGATGGAATATTCAAAGGCAGTTGAAAATAGTATAGGTTCTTTAGTGAAAAAATTGGGGCAAAAAAGAAAATACCTGATCGTAGTGATTATGACTTTCGTTTTTGGTTTGCTGGGAGTTGCTGTTGGGTATGAAAATAATATTGCAATGGTTCCCATTGCTGCAGTGTTAAGTTTAGCCTTGGGTGGGGATTTGATACTAGCGGCCGGAATTTCAGTTGGTGCAATGACTATAGGATTTGGACTTTCTCCAATTAATCCTTACACAGTTGGTACTGGACATAAGATTGCAGAACTACCCATGTTTTCCGGAGCCTTATTGAGAACAATTTTATGTTTGATGGGCTTGTCTTTAATGGCTTACTACAACATTCGTTACTTAAAGAAAATTGAGAAGGATCCTAGAAAAGGGTTAGGGCAGGGATTAGATGAAACGGGCATTGCGCTTTCCAAACCAATCGATCAATACGCTATGAATTCGCGCAGTTGGTTAGTACTCTGCATTTTTATGACTGGCTTAGCGGTCATGCTTTATGGCGTATTTAATTTGCATTGGTACATCAACGAACTCTCTGCCATATTTTTAATGGTCGCGTTGGCTACAGCCATCGTTTCCAAAATGCATCCTACCACAATTAGCGAAACTGTTTTGAAATACATTGCTTTGGCAGCCCCTGGCGCATTCATGGTGGGCTATGCCACCTCAATTAAGGTATTGATGGAAATGGGAAATATTGGGGATACCATTTCATTCAATTTGGCTGAAATGTTACAAGGTTTTTCATTGTACGGATCTGCCATAGCCATGTCGATTTCTCAATGTGTTATAAATTTATTTATCCCTTCTGGATCTGGACAAGCACTAGCAACTTTGCCTGTGATGATTCCTCTAGGAGAAGTGCTTGGACTTACTAGACAAACCACTATCCTTGCTTTTCAAATCGGAGATGGAGTGACTAATTTGGTCAATCCAACCTTAGGAGGGCTGATTGCCATGCTAAGCATGTGTCGGGTTCCTCTGGATCGTTGGTTGAGATTTATTTTTCCAATGGTTGGAATCATTCTTTTTATTTCTTTAATTACCTTGATCATTGCGGTGGCAATAAATTATTCTTAAAAATTACTTTGATGTCAAAAACTTGTATTGATATATTGTCGAAATTAGTTTCGTTTCCATGCTTAGGAGGAGAAAGCAATTTGTCTATTATCAAATGGATTGAAGAATACATTCGTGACTTGGGAGTAGAGACGCATTTGGTTTATAATGAGGAAAAAAACAAGGCGGCCCTTCATTGTAGAATTGGGCCAGCGGTTGATGACGGAGTTATTCTTTCTGGACATACCGACGTAGTTCCTACGGAAGGCCAAGCATGGGAAACTAATCCCTTTGAATTAGTAG
>CALGJW010000563.1 GCA_937930025.1 uncultured Saprospiraceae bacterium
GGTTGGCTTTGTTTTTGGCTTCTGATGCTTCGAGCTATTGCACGGGGAGTGTGTTTACAGCAGATGGTGGTCATATGATTGCGGGGTGATGAATATCGGATATTTAACTAAGAGTGTTCAGAAAAAATTTAGTAAAAAAAAAGATATTTATTTTAAAACCATATAAGGAATTTAAAGTCATAAAAGCCAAAACTTATATGACCTTAAATTCCTTATATGGTTAGAAGTTAAAAATTGAGGGCAAAATTATTATTCTTTATTTTCTGAACACTCTTAATTAAATATTCGATATTTAATTTACCACTTCACAATTCGGATGAGAGGATTTAAATGACTTCGGAACTTCAAATTCATGATTTCCACTAAAGTCTATTTTCTTAAGATTGGGTAATTGTGAAAGTATTGTTGGAAATGATTTAAATTTATTAAATCTAAAATCAAGCGTCTCTAAATTTTTAAGCTCCGCAAAATGATCAGGCAGACTCCTTAGTTCGTTGGTGGATAAATTCAGATTTTTTAAATCTTTAAATTGAGTAATTTTTTTACTTAAAACATTATATCTGCAATTGGTAAGATTTAAAGAATGAATTGTGTCTATCTCCAAAACTAACACTGGTAAAACCACACTTGATTCTGGCAAATTGTACATATCGTAATAGTCCGTATTCAAAGGTCTTTTGCTAAAACCCAAACCTCTAGAAAAATCAAAATGATTGTCTTTGAGTAATAATTGATAAGCTTCTTTTTTCATTTCTTTTTTCAGGCCTGCTGTTAAAGCATATCTTAAACCTCTTCCTTTTTGGCGAAATAGCATGCATGAAAATTTGAATGCAAGGGCTGGCGAAGTTCTTTTTGCCACTGCTCTAAATTGCTTTCTAATATCTACTTCTGTCTTACGTGGATTGTCAACTACTTTAAATGAAAGACGATCTCTAAGGAAAGATTTCCATTCTGCAGGAGCATGAATTTCTAATAATTCACCTGCCAATTTTCGAATCTTTGCATCTGCTGTTGTTTTTTGAACGACTAATAAAGGTTCAAAAATTTGAGGAGGCATTCCTCCATTTTTTATCATTTCCAAACCAACCTTTACATTTGTTAATTCAGGACTTTTAAGTAAGGATCCTAAATTTTCTATCAGTTCTGGGTTATCATTTGTTTCTAGATTTTCTTTTAGAAACTGTGGTTGTGTATCTGCAAATTTTCTTTGTAAGTCATTGGCTGTCAGTGGAGTAAAGGTCTTGTCTTTTAAGGTTTCATAGTCATTGCTAGCCATTCCCACAATTACATGAGTCACCTTATCTGTATATTTTTGACTCAATTGGATACCTAATTCCGCAGCTTGTTTTTTTAGAATAGTTATTTTGACTTTAGGTTTACCAGTGATATAAACAAGGGAGTTTGTAGTTATTGGTTGTTCGTTTTTATTAGTAGCAATTTTGTCATCAATAAGGTTCATTAATTTTTTCCTAAAAGATACTTGAGAGATATTTGTAGCTTTTAATATCGTTTCCCAATTCCATTTTTTACTAACTGCAAATGCTTTTTGCGTCGCCATATATTCTACAAAAAAGACTTTGTCTTCATAGGGTAAACCTGAATTTTCAACTGCTGAACAAAAGCTACAAAACTGCTTTGATTTTTTAAATTTAAAATCGGGAATAGCTTGAGCAATATTATCAATTGGAACTGTTTTTTTTCTTAAGAAAACCAAAGGAGAAGTTACTGTGCTAGACCAAATTCGAAGTGAAGCTAACTCAGGTAAATGATCTAGGAAATCAAAATTGTCATAAGTAATTTCATTGTTAGAAAGTGTCAAATATTTCCAATTGGTAGTTAAATCTTTAGGGATATTATCAAAGTTGAGCAATTTTATTTCAGAAAAATGAATATAGTTTTCTGCATTTAGATATTTCAGACAATCCGCAAAATCTATCGGAGGTAAATCCGTTAATTGAATATCTCTTAATTTTTTACAATTCGTAAAATGTTCTGGAATAAATACAAGATTAGATTTCCGAACATATAATTGTATCAGATTACTCCCTTCATAAATAGCATTTGTCAATGTCGTATCTAAACAATCTGCAATCCATAGCCTATTAAGATTTGGCCAATTGTTGAGATTTGGTAAATTAAACCATTTCTTTTTTGAAGAAGCAACTTGAAGCCAACGCATATTAGAGATAGTGTTTAGAAAAGTGTAATCCTCTAAATTCCAATGTTCACAATGAATTTCCCTTAAAGGTGTTGTTGAAAAATCACAATTCACTTTTTCAATCGGAGCTTTTACTTTTAAATTTGAAATTTTATCCAAATAAGAAAAACTCTCATCTAATTCTAACATTGAACTTGCAAATAATTCGAAATCGAGAATCTTTGGCTGTGATTTTCCGATTTTAATATTTTTTAATTTTGGAAAATTTATAAAAATATGATTTGCCATTGCATTAGAAGGAAGGAAAAATTGTTCGATACTATTATCTGACAATCTAATTCGATACATACTTTCATATTTCCATATAAATTCAGGAATAGATTTTAGATTCCCTTCTCTATGAATAAACTCTTTTAAATTGGGAGGAAAATTATATTCTTTAATCTCTTCTAGTGCAGAACATTGTAATTGAAGATTAACTAATTGGTCTAGTTGACTTAAGTTTGGTAATGATTTTAAAGTAGTATTATAGATGGAGAGCGTTCTTACTGTGCCACAATATGGAACCAATTTTTCAATCAATTCAGGAGTCGCCAACGGATCATTTATAGTAAGTGTATAGGTTACTTTTTTTATTTCCTCCAATTGGGTTTCTAATTGTTCCTTGATATTTGAAATTAAAAAATTCATTTTTCGTATGCTAATTAAATGATAAAATGCCTTCAATTGGCTGTCATAATGTAATTTGATATAAAGATAAATTATTTCTTTTTATACGTAAATATTGAGTTTTTGTTAAAAAAATAAAAACAATTACAATTCAGTCTAACAATTCAACAGTTCATCCGAAACGAGTTTCTTCACAACTAATTCCCCTCTAAATTGCAGACATAATTAATTACAAAAATTTATTAAATCACATTTAAATATAAAATCATTATGAAAAAGCAATTCTTATTTATCGCAATCGTACTAATCTCTTTTACTCAATTAAATGCTCAAGACAATCTTGCAATGCTTGATATGGGAACTGTAAAAACTACCGTAAAGAAAGAAAAAGTTACCAAAGAAGATATTTCTGATTTAAAAAATGAAGGAAAAATTATCGTTGAAAATATTCAAAAATTACAAGTATATCCAGAACGTGCAATGGATTATGGAGTTGAAGGAAGAGTAGTGTTAGGAATAGAATTTGATGGAAAAATTAAAAATGTAAAAGTAATAAAATCGGCTGGTGAAGTGTTAGATAATGCAGCATTGGAAGCGGTGAAGGAATTTGAAAAGCACTATCAAGCGGAGGGAAAGACAATTAAAGAAATGAATATCTTCGTACCATTTTTATTTAAAATCTAAATAAAAATTCAAAATTTTGAATTATAAATTAAGGATTGCTTTCTATTATGGAGAGTAATCCTTAATCACTTTGAAGTCGTATCATATTGGTGGATAAAAATATCATTCTAATCCTTACCTTTGGTTATTATTTTTTTATTAAAATTAAATACAACTATGCGACTTACATTTTTAATGATTCTAGCAATTTGTTTTTTGTCATCTTGCCAAGATCAAGGTTCAAGCACTACAACTGCGACTACTACTACGACAAAGGAGACTCCTAAAATGAAATACACTTTAACGCCATTCACACCATCACCTGAATTCACAGATGCTAAAATGGAAAAAGTAGATTACAAAAACGGAAAATTTACATTCACTTTAGCAGAAGGAACTTCCTATGAGTTAGGAGCGCAAACTTCGGATGCACCACAAAAGAATTGTGCCAACTCCGCTAAAGGGCAACACATACATGCCATCATTGATACTAAACCTTATGCAGCTCGATACACTGCAGAATTTGATGATTTGAAATTAGAAGATGGCGATCATAAAATGTTAGCATTTCTTTCAAGGTCTTATCATGAAAGTATCAAGACTAAAAATGCACACCAAGTTTTGAATCTTAAAGTTGCTAACAATAGTATTGCAGAAGCTACGCCAATTACTGAGCCTATGGTTTGGTATAGTCGTCCAAAAGGTACTTACAAAGGAAAAGCAAATACTGCAAAAGTAATGTTAGATTTTTATTTGGTCAATACTGATTTAGATAATGGTAATGTGGTCAAAGCTGATATCAATGGAGAAATTCATACGATTGCTAAATGGCAACCATCCTATATTGAAGGTTTACCAATGGGTAAAAATAAAATTACACTTTCCTTGTTAGATAAATCTGGTCAATTGATAAAGACACCTCAGAATCCAATTTCTAGAGAGTTCACTTTAGAAGTTGACCCAACGGAATAATT
>CALGJW010000564.1 GCA_937930025.1 uncultured Saprospiraceae bacterium
TTGGAAAGTTACAACTGTTTCACCGAGTTATATGGAAGAACTCCGTAGATCAAGTAATGGCTTAGAATGGTTGTTGAGAAGTGAATCTGCAAAAAGTACTGGTGTGTTAAATGGTATTGACAATTCCGTTTGGGATCCGAAAAAAGATAAATTGATAGCCGCAAATTTGAAGAAGTCAATTCCCAAATTTAAAGCAGAAAATAAAAAAGTCCTGCATGAGCGTTTTGAGTTAGCCAAAGATCTTCCGATCATTACATTCATCGGTAGATTAGCTAAAGAAAAAGGAGCTGATATTTTACCCGAGGTAATCAATCAATTTTTAATTAGTGGAAGAAAAGCTGCCTTTGTTATCTTAGGAACTGGTGATAAGAATTTGATGGCAAGGTTACAGAGTATGAAATATAACTACACTCCATTTGTTGATGTTGCCCTGGAGTACAACGAAGAACTTGCTCATCAACTTTACGCTGGATCTGATTTCTTAATTATGCCTTCTCGTGTAGAGCCCTGTGGCCTTAATCAAATGTATGCTATGCGCTATGGCACAGTTCCGATTGTACGAAAAATTGGTGGACTAGCGGATACCGTTCCGGACATTGGAGAAAAGAATGGCAGAGGAATCAATTTCACTCACTTAACGGTAGAAGATGCTTGCAACGCCTTATTCAGAGCAGTTGATTTTTATACTCATCAAAAAGAATTTAAGGCATTGCAAAATAAAATAATGGGAATTGATTTTTCCTGGGAACGATCTGCCCAAGAATATGAAAATCTCTATGAAGAAATAATAGGTTAACCAAACCGGATTGCCCTAATTGTTTAACACCTAAAAAAAAGCTTGTGATTAAAATGGTATGTATGATTCTGGGAGGAGGAGTAGGCTCTAGATTATATCCACTTACAGAACAAAGGTCCAAACCAGCAGTCCCTATTGCTAGTAAATATCGATTGATCGATATTCCGATTTCTAATTGTTTAAACTCTGGTGTTCGGCGCATGTTTGTTTTGACGCAATTCAATTCAGCATCGTTGAATCAACACATTAAGAACACTTACAATTTTGATAACTTCTCTCACGGATTTGTTGACATCTTAGCGGCAGAACAGACTCCTTCAGGAAGCTCTTGGTATCAAGGAACTGCTGATGCTGTGCGTCAATGTATGCGTCACTTAAGTAATCATGAATATGATTACATTCTAATTCTTTCGGGTGATCAATTGTATCAAATGGATTTAGAAGCATTTGCTCAATTCCATATTTCTCAAGAAGCAGATTTGACAATTGCGACAATTCCAGTAAATGCAAAAGATGCACCGGCTTTTGGAATTATGAAGGTGTCCGATGGAGGGTATATTAAAACATTTATTGAAAAGCCAAAAACTGAATTACTAAAAGATTGGGTTTCCCCTGTCGCTCCTGAGGATGAGGCAAAAGGAAAGGTGCATTTGGCCTCAATGGGAATCTATATTTTTAGTAAAAATATTATCAAAAAATTATTTGGTGATAGCCCTGATGCTAATGACTTTGGCAAAGAAATAATTCCAAACGCAATTAACGGCGGAATGCGTGTTGCGGGATATCAATATCAAGGGTATTGGGAAGACATCGGATCTATCCAATCTTACTATGAGGCAAATTTAGCCTTAACGGATGATATTCCGGAATTCAATCTTTTTGACGACAATGAAGTCATCTATACCAGACCTCGAATGCTGGCTCCTTCCAAAATTTCTGGTACCCATTTTAAAAATACGGTTCTAGCCGAAGGTTGTATCTTATTTGCAGACAGCATTGAAAGATCTGTAGTGGGAATCAGATCAAGAATCGGAAAGCGTTCAAAAATCAAAAATACTATCATTTTTGGAAACGATTATTTCGAATCCATTGAAGAAATAAACAATCTAGAAAAAAATAATGGCGTACTCTTAGGCATTGGAAATGATTGCATTATTGAGCGAGTAATTATTGATAAAGATGTTCGCATTGGTAATAATGTTGAAATTATTGGAGATGAAAGTTTAAAAGATGAAGAAACTGACATTTACCGTATTGTTGATGGAATTATTGTTTTGAAAAAAGGATGTTACATTCCTCATAATACTAAGATTGGTAAAGCTGCTTTAATTCCAGGATAATTTTAAATAATACAAAATGAAAAAAGGCTTAACCTTTCTGTGCATATCCAACTATTTCAAAGGGCTTGATTTCCTAAAGGCTTGTTATGATCAAGGCTGCAAAGTATATCTAATTACTTCGCAAAAAACCATGCATGAGGGTTGGCCACGACAATATTTAGAAGATATATTTTTTCTAGAAGATCAAGGAGAACAAGGGGATTGGAACCTGAACGATCTAATGAAAGGGACTGCCTATTTTTTGCGTAAGGTTCGCGTTGACAGATTAGTTGCATTAGATGATTTTGATGTTGAAAAAGCAGCTATGCTTCGGGAGGAATTTCGAATCCCTGGGATGGGAGCGACCACTGGAAGATATTTTAGAGATAAATTGGCTATGCGCGTAAAAGCCAAAGAATCTGACATTCCAATTCCTGGTTTCTCAAGCTTGTTTAACGATGAAGATATCAATCAGTTTATTGCAGCATGCCCCGGACCTTGGGTTCTAAAACCTAGATCCGAAGCCTCTGCAACAGGAATCAAAAAGGTCGAATCCGCTCCTGATTTATGGAAAGCCATTCACGAACTTGGAGATGATCGTCAGCGATATTTAGTTGAGCAGTTTAAGCCTGGAGATGTTTTCCATGTAGACGCATTGAGCTTAGATGGCAAAGTGATTTTTGCAAGAGCTTCTAAATACTTATCTACACCCATGGAAGTAGCTCACGGTGGCGGAATATTTCGTTCGGTCATTGTGAAATTCGGAAGCAAGGAAGATAAAGAACTACAAGCCATAAATAAAAAAGTAATGACTTCATTTGGCATGCAATTTAGCGCAAGTCATACTGAATTTATACGCAATCATGAGACCGGGGAATTTTACTTTTTAGAAACTTCCTCTCGCGTCGGAGGTGCTCACTTAGCAGAAATGGTCGAAGCATCTTCAGGGATCAACCTTTGGAAAGAATGGGCGCATATAGAGTTAGCCAAAGCATTAGATGAGAAATATGTTTTACCAAAGGTTAGAAAAGATTATGCAGGGATCATCGTTTCATTGAGTAGAATGAAGGATCCAGATAATAGTGCTTTTGAAGATAAAGAAATCGTTTGGAGGTTGAACAAAGCATGGCATATAGGTTTAATCGTTAAAGACAAAAAACAGGAACGTGTTTTAGAACTGTTAGACAAATATGCAGAAGTGGTTCAAAATGAATTTCATGCGGCTATGCCAAGCAAATAGAGAATTTCTTAGAATAGAAAAAGGCTCCATGAAATTTATTCATGGAGCCTTTTTTATTTCGTCATCAATAGTAGTTCAAGGCTAATCACTTAATTTTTTCTACAAATCGTACCTCCAAAGTCATCCACCATTACAAACTGCTCTGGCTTACCTTGATACATGATGCTTCCACCCATATTTGCTTTTGCATCCAAAGATTTAAAAGCCGAAACTTGAATCATTCCGCCCATGGTTGATCTTACTCTACTGTCTTCTGCAGTCATTTCAAAGGCGCAAAGATTTGCACCAGTACTTGCAATGCCCGTGAATCTGCTCACTCTTCCAGTGAGTTCGGCCATGGCGCCTTCAGCAATATCAATATCTACCTTCTCCGCTTGAATATCACCTTTGAATCTAGCACCAGATCCCAAATGCATATCCAATCGGATAGCGGAAATTGAACTTTCTGCGGCAACCCGAGCTCCAGCCCGGACATCCAATTTGCGAAGTTCAGCATAAGTGATTGTTACCTTAATCGGGAAATCACGATAACTTTTGTACTTGTACATCTCCCGATGGCGAACCACCAATTGATCATCTTTCACAAAAAACTCGATACGATTTTCTTCTCCTTTCTCAATATCTAGGGCAGCTTGAGTTCCAGGAACAAGATCGACTTCAAGATTTCCTTTGATCAACACCTTGGTAAATGTTTCTAAGGCTTGGTTTTCTTGGGCTTGGTTTTCTTGGGCTTGATTGTTGTGAATTCCTAAAAAAAGGAATGCAATTAAGTATAACGCTTTCATTTGGTTGTTTTACTTAATGACACAGAATAAATGAATGGGTTGCATCCTCCAAATATTCTTAACTTTCGGATTCAATATTTAATACAACAAAGACATGAATAACAACTCTGTACTATCGCATTTAGAACCTAAATCATTATGGTCTTCATTCGAACAATTAAATGCGGTTCCCAGACCTTCAAAAAAGGAAGAACGTGTTATTGCCTTTATAAAGGCCTTTGGTGAAAACCTTGGTTTACCAACCCAAGAAGATGAGGCAGGAAATGTCATCATTAAAAAATCAGGGACAGCTGGTCGAGAAAATCACACTACAATAATTCTGCAAAGCCATTTAGATATGGTTCATCAAAAAAATGCGGATACAGAATTTGACTTCCTTACACAGGGGATTGACATGTTTATTGAGGAGGATTGGGTAAAAGCTAGAGGTACGACTTTAGGAGCCGATAATGGAATTGGCGTTGCTACCATAATGGCACTACTTTCTTCTTCAGATATTAGTCACCCGCCATTTGAAGCTCTATTTACGATTGACGAGGAAACTGGGATGACAGGCGCTCTAGAATTAAAAGGAGGACTATTAGATGGAAAAATTCTGCTGAACCTTGACACTGAAGACGACGACGAATTGTGTATAGGATGTGCAGGTGGGATAGACGTTACAGGAGAAGGGGAATATGACGAAGTAAATCCAATTGAAAACGGCAAGGCTTATAGTTTAAAAATAAAAGGACTTACCGGAGGCCACTCAGGTATGGACATCCACAAAGGCAGAGGGAATGCAAATAAGTTGATGAATCGTTTTTTATTCCTGCTTAGTCTTTCTACAGAGTTACAGGTTTCAAGTATTGACGGAGGTGGATTGAGAAATGCTATTCCTAGGGAATCAGCTTCAACCATTGTGGTACCAGCAGATCAAGAAACTATTTTCTTAAATCTTGCTAAGCAATTCCAGTCAACTTTAATTAGTGAATATAAATCAACTGATCCCCATATTGAATTGACATTTGAATCATGTACCATGCCGGACTCAGTGATGGAGGATGATTTTTTGCAAGATGCCTTGCGTTCGATTTATAGCTTACCAAATGGAATCTATAGAATGAGTCCTGATATTCCAGACCTTGTGCAAACTTCAAATAATGTGGCAAGGATAATAATCAAAGCCGGAAAATTTAAAATGATGTGTCTTTGCAGAAGTTCTGTTGATTCTGAAAAAATGGATGAAGCTCTTATGATTCAATCAGCCATGGAATTACTGGGAGCATCTGTCGAATTTTCAGGGGACTACCCTGGTTGGACGCCGCGTCCCGATGCAAAGATTGTTAGCTTGATGAAAGATCTGTATGAAGAAATGTTTGAGGAGCCAGCGAATGTTGCGGCCTGTCATGCAGGTTTAGAATGTGGTATTCTAGGAACCAATTATCCAGCCGTCGAGATGATCTCCTTTGGGCCAAATATCCGTGGTGCCCATTCTCCGGATGAGAAAGTTCAAATTAGCTCGGTTCAAAAATTCTGGAAATTCTTGTTAGAGACCTTAAAACGAATCGAATAAAATTGAAAATGCCGACTCTTCCGAAATTCGAAAGAGGCAGCATTTATAGGAGTTTTGGAGTCTTTTAGCTCAAAAAGCTAAAATATTTAGGTTTTCATCGCCTTAAGAGCCAAATTTCAGTCTATTTCAGTAATATTTTGTCTCGAAATATGAGAATCATTCAAAAATTATTCTCATATTTCGAGACAAACGACGAAAAACTAAAATATTTTAATGGAATCTGAATCGAATCTCCAAACAAAGCTATTTGAGCTGCTCAAATCTCAGCATAATTCTAGCAAATTATTAACAGAGTTGATTTCTCTTCTGGGTGTAAGTAGAGCTTCTGTTTATAAAAGGATGAATGGAGAAATTCAAGTCAGTACTATTGAGCTGGAAGCGATAATCAACCATTTTAATTTAAATCCTGCTTTACTTTTCTCGAATAGAGATAATATGGTCAGTTTAATGCTTCCTGAAAAAGTTAAGGAGGGCGCTGATCCGATTTTACATTTCCTGAACCCTATTCGCGATCAAATAAAACAATTGGCTCTTGGCAACAATGCGCATATTACTTTTTTAGCAGTAAGCTTTCCTGTATTTTATTCTTTTTTATATCCAGAGTTGGCCATTTTTAAATTTTATATTTACAAAAATTCAGTCTGGAATCCCACACAAGCAAAAATCCCACCGTTAGCGATTGCCCAAGTTGCAAGGAACCAAGACTACATAAATCTTTTTGCGGAAATTCGAAATGCTTATGGGCATATAAATTCAACGGAAGTTTGGACAGGTGATTTTTTTCAGTCAACCATTGACGAACTAAAATTTTATCTGGAATGTAATCTATTCTCCAACCCCGAAGAAGCATTGTTGGTAATGAGCCAGTTGGAAAAAACAATTGAAAATATTGCTACCATGGTTAAGGCTGGAAATAAATCTACCATGTGTAGAAATCCCGAAAAGAACGAAGGTGGAACGCTTGATCTATATTACAATGATAGTGGGCATTTTGGTTCTACAATCATCACGGAGTCAGAAAAATCTAGTTTGGTTTATTTAACCTACGATCAACCTAACTATTTATTATCGGGAGACCCTTTGCTAATTCAAGACACCAAACTTTGGACAAGTAAAGTAGTGCAGAAATCTAGCCCTATATCAAAGCTTGCTATGCTTGATCAAATAAAGTACTTTAATGGAATTCGAGAAAAATTAAAATGGGGAAGAGAAACTTTGGAAAGAATTATCGAATGATTTTTTCTATTTAACGCTTTTTACCACTTCCCAATCTTTTTCAACAAATATAAATTTCCCATCTACTTGAACAGTTGCTATAACTGAGAAAATTCTTTTAGGTTTTACTTTTGATACCAACCTTTTCATATCAACATTAATTCCACCCGTCGAGGACGCATCTTGATATCTTTTCTTTTTGGTAACGGAAAATAATAATTCATTCAACGGCACTCTATTTCCATTTTCATCTAAAACAGAAACTTCAGAAATCAAATTGGAAAAAAGTTCTTCCTGCGTTACCTCCTCTAAGTTGCCGATAGATCCCCAAAGAATACGATAATTTTGATCTGCATTAGAATGACTATCGTTAAGCGCAAAAGAAATTGGAAGGGTTAATTCCATTGGAGTAGGTTGCCCTTCCTTTAGTGCTGGCTTCCATTTGGGCATGAGATTCAATAACCTAAGAGCTTCATCTCCACATCCGCCACCTATATCTCTTTTTACTACAGGATCAACTACACTTCCATCGGTTGACACGGTGAATGAAATCACTACTGTACCTTCTATATTCTGAATGGTAGCTAGTTCCGGATAGGTTAAGTTTTCAGAAATAAAGCTTACTAAATTCTGATTTGAACAGGTGCTAATATCATCTGCTTTCTTTTGATCACATGGGCCAAAAACCGGCATAGTTTCCGGTACAATAAGCATTTCTTCCTGAGCAATGAGCAGATTACTGCACGCCAAGAATAGTAGCAAGGAAATTAGGAATAATATTGATTGCTTCAATTCTGATTATTGAGTTGATCCAAAGCCTGGCTAATAGCCAATACATCTTTTTCTTTTGGTTTTGTGGCGAAAGCGCCATCTTTATTCACCAAATAATATTGAGGGAGAATTTTTACACCATATTCGGCAGCTATGCCCGATTCGATTTCCGAATTAGCAAATAAGTGAATACCGCTACTGTTAAAGTTATATCTATTTAAAGAACTAGCCCAAGCTTCTTTTGACTTGTCTAAAGAGATATTTACAAACTTCACTCCTTTTTTTTCTAAAGCGGGTTGAATGCTTTTAAAGTTTTCCATTTTTTGAATGCATGGCTTACACCAGCTAGCCCAAAAATTTAAGTACACAACATTTCCACGAAGTTGATCTAAAGCAATTAAATTTCCGCCAGCATCTGTCAAACTAAAATCCGGTGCTGGACTTCCATTTGCGAACTTCACAGCATCCTCAAAATTGGCAGCTGCTTTCTCAGAAAAATAGGGGTAAGGATTACTCGATGTAAAGTCAAAATATTTTCCTACCATATTCATAGGCTCATTGGATCGAAATCCTTTAGCAATCATTTCTGATTGATAATAGAACAAGGCCTTATCTGATAAAAATTCTTGTGCTAACTTAAATTTCTCCAACTCCGGTACGCCTACCCCACCTTTAGAAATAAATAAACGCTCAAAGTATCCTTTCAAAAATTCTCGATACCAATAATTTCCAATAGTGGGAATATCAATTGGAGTCTCTTGTAAGAAAGAAAAATATTCCTCTGTGACGCCATATTTATTTTTAAACACTACCCCATACAGCAATAAGTGATAAGCCCAGTCATATAAAATTTCAGTATTTAAAAACTCTTTAAAATTACTGCTAAGATGATCTGGATATCTTTCTATTTGGAAATCTAAAATTGATTGAGCCTCTTGCTTTCGTTGGTCCATTTTTTCCCGAAAAGTTTCAGGAATACTCATCAACATCAACTTATCCATATCCGGCGTATTGACATACCAATAATTTCCGGTTTGATATTGCTTGAGCTTAAACTGGTTTAATTCGGGTGGAAATTTTTCATAATAACTTCCTAAGTAAGCATTATTTTTCCCAGCCTTTCCTCCAAATTGCATTCCTTTTGGAAATTGAAGCGCATTCAATTCAATGTGCAAAGTATCATTCGGCTCAAGGAATAGAACCCCTCGTTTGTTACCATATCGAATGCTAATCAATTGTGGTTCTCTAACATCTATGTTGAATGCAAAATGCCCTTCCCGATCAGGAGAACCAGTATAACTGGTTAAATCGCCAGTGAGATATTTCTCATTGACCGTAATTTCAATTTTTTGAACTTGACCGCCGTTAGAAATCTTTCCTGAAATGAATACATTGGCCTCGGCTTGAAGGCACAGTGGCGATAAGAACGCCAGAAGTGTATAAAATACTGCAATACGCATGGTTATATCAGCTTGTTATCTATTTATAGTATATGGAATTCAAAGGATTTTGTTACAGTGCAAAGACCTAACGAAATATCCTATGCAGCTATTATTCTAGAACACCAAAGCACTATAAAAGATTGAATTTTTAAGATAGAGTTAAAGTTAAAAGTTGGTTTAGCTATCTTGTCCTTTTAAAATCACGGTAATTGATGGATAAAAGTAGCAAAATTCAGGCGGAAAAGGCGCCAAAACCAGTAGGGGCCTATCCTCATGCAAGACGAGTTGGAGATTTACTATTCCTTTCGGGCATTGGGCCTAGAGATCCCGAAACCAATGGTGTCCCCGGGCTTACTCAATCCAAAGCTGGAAATTTCACAACATTTGACTTCTCCGCTCAATGTCGTGCTGTCTTAGATAATGTAAAATTAGTGCTTG
>CALGJW010000565.1 GCA_937930025.1 uncultured Saprospiraceae bacterium
AAACAACATCAACATCACTGCGGCAATCCAACAAGTTATGGCATCTGCGTAAAATAAAACTTGATAACCATATGTAGCGGCCAGCATCCCAGCTAAGCCAGGTCCGATAGTAAATCCAAGATTCATCGCTAATCGGTTAAGAGAAATTGCCCTAGGTTGTAATTCGGGTGTACTATAGATGGCTAAGGCTGAAGTATTGGCTGGGCGAAAAGTATCCACAATGGTCATTAGGCAAAACATACCGATCATCAATTCAACAATGCCATCTAAGAATGGAAATATTGAAAACATAATTCCACTGCAAAACAAGGATCCAATTTGCACATTGTATTGTCCAAATCTATCTACCAATTTTCCACCGATAAGGGTTCCAGCTAATGCACCAAGTCCCAGGCTTACCATCACAAGCCCAATCTCTTTCAAGTTATAACCAAGCCCTTTTTTCAAATATAAACTCATAAAGGGAAGCACCATTGCGCCTGCACGATTCACAAGCATGACGATCGACAACAACCAGATGGCCGGAGGTAATCCTGAGAAGGAATCTTTATAGAGTTTTAAAAATCTCACAATAGGGGCTGTCTGTGTATGAAAAAAATAGGTTTCCACACACAAGGAAATTTTCGAAAAATTAGTTCCAGAGAATTAAAATATTATTGAATAATTATTCGTCGGGCTGATTTATTTTTTCCACTTATCATTTCCAACCAATAGATTCCCGGTCTAAGATCTAGGACTAAATTTAGATTTTTATTGTTTTGAATATCGGATTGCATTTGGAAAAAAACAGTCTGGCCCAAACTATTTGAAATTCTAATCTGCAAAGGATTATCCAAAGTCTCGGTTAATTGAATATTTATTATCCCTGATGAAGGATTGGGAAAAAGCGCGAAATCTATACTTGAAAAAGTATTAACAATAGATACTCCGGGGTTGCAATTCACTTGAGCTTGAGGACAAAAAGCCCGTTGAGGTAAAGTACAATCCAACACGAAAGGATTTGGTTTGTTCGATTGATATTTGGCGATAGCAAAAGTCCGATGCCATTCCAAGGAATCAACTGGATCCTGAGAATGCCATTCACATAGGGTCCCTTGCATTGAGGAGAAGAAGTCATTTGGTGCTTGATTGGCCTGATTGGGATAAATTGCTTTGAAGTACATAATTGCACGAGCGATATTTCCCTTCATTTGTTCAGGGGGTTCGAAGGCTGAACCCGAACGCTCGGCGTATAAGTCAATATTGGTGTTTGGGATATTTGAAAGATTTGAGTTCAGGTAATACCAGTTGTTGGCTTGGTTGTCTGGAACTTCTAAAAATGGTAAAGTACCTCGATCAGAATTTACATCTAGTCTAGTTGGAAATAAATGGTGCATGTCACTTTTGGGATTGCCGTTTTCGGCACCATAAGACCGAGGCCAACTATGTTCAGTGTTAATCCCATTAGCGGCACCTCCTAGGTAAACGACCTGGGTAGGATCTTGTCCAGGAGGCATTGGCAATCGATAACTGGTGTAGACGCAACTGAGGCTGTCATTCACCCCATAGACATTTCTAAACATGGTATCCCGAGCTAAATCGTAGGGTAAGACGGAACTAGGTCTAAAATCATTTTCTAGTTCGAATAGCAAAGTTTGACCTTCTAAGCCTGGGAGTACTGCGGTGAAGTTGTACTGGGCAGAAATTGAGCCAGCAAATATTAGGGTAGAAAGAATAATAAGGGAATTTCGAAAAGTCATATGGTAAAGGTACCAAGGAAATCAAATAAATGTGGGAAAAGATTTGGAGTGGGGTGAAAGGTGGGATTTTATTGATTGGTGGGGAGGGTGGATTTTGGTTCGTGCGCGCGCGAGTGAACCCCTAGCTAAAGCCATGGGATTAAAATTCGGGTATTAGCCTAACGTAAATTTTTACCTCATTTTAGTCGATTGGAATTGAAGGCTTTGTTTTGGAGACATGGGGTCTCGCACGCGCGAGTGAACCCCTAGCTAAAGCCATGGGATTAAAATTTGCGAATTCGCTCAGCGTAATTTTAGACCCATTTCCACCATTCGTAATCCAAGCCATTATCTTAAGCCAGGGTTTCACTCGCGCGAGATTACCCACCCCCAAACCCACTCAACTCTTTCCGTATTTCATGAAAAAGCATTGTTTTATTCCTAAATTCTTATTTTTTTTAAAATTTTTTCTCGCTCATTATCAACTACTTATACCCAAAAAATTGAACATTTTCTTTTTTCATTTATGGAATTTCCCTTTTTCTCCGTCAATGTATCAAACAAACTTATTTACAATGGACTTCAAGGCAGAGAAATTTTACTACATCCACAATTTTGGAATTGACTTCCAAAAAATATTCTTCTCAGAAGAACACAAGACCTATTTCACAAAAAAAATCTACAAGTATATCGCTCCATACGCTGATATCATCTCCTTTAAGTTGGCCGACAACCAATTTCATATTCTAATCAAAACAAAGGAAGACTATGAAGGACAACTCTTGAATTTCAATATTGGTGTTATGCTAAGATCATACACTCGAGCCATAAACAAGCAACGAAAAAGAGTAGGATCCTTGTTTTGCTCAGGAACGAAGGCATTTTCAAGAATTTCTGATATTCCTAATAGACTTAGAACTTTTATCACTCCATTTTTACATTACTTCAAAGAAGGGTATAAAGTAAACTTTGGAAAATCAATACAGCAGTTTATCAATTTTTTGACAAAAGATAAAGCACTTAAAACAACATCGACTTTTACTAAATACAAGCTTAGTTTTGAAGAAATATTTGATCATCCTTTGAAAAAAGAAAAATCGGATGGCGATGATCCCACATGACACAGAAATTAGATTTTTACTAAATTCAATAAGCTGCCAAAGAATTGATACATGGCAATTTTTCTAGAAATTTTTCGCTCCACCTTAGGGATGGTTTGCACTAATTTTAAAGTATATGGCTTGGTGGCCAATCCGATATAAAATAGGGTTCTTTCATTTTTAGACATCCCATCTGTCCATTGGTTAATATCCTTAAACAAACCTTCTAAGGTTTGTTTATTCACTTTATTAAACTGATCTATATGTCGTACCGATTTCTTCACCGGCCCAATCTCCAAGCTTTCATTCAAAACAGCTAATAAGGTATTAGCGGTTACGTCTAGTTTTTCCCTAGGGGAAACATCCGCAGCAGAAGCCCTCAGTAGATCTTTTTGGTGAACAGAAAGCAAGTCCATGTACTTGGAAGCCTTACAGCCTGAAAATAAAAATAGGATGCCGAGAAAGAGTGGTAAATAGCGCATTTGTGTCGGGTAGTTAGTGAATGATCTTCAAAACTATGAAAAGGAATGGTAAAAAGGGAATAGAAATGAATTTTTGAAAAATGTGGTCCAACTAAATCAAGGCTGGCAAAACGAAAAATTGACCTTGGATAATTCTTGAAATCGGACTGAGCGAATATTGTTAGAGAAATCCGTAAATTCGTCCAACGCTTTCATTAAAGTAAGCCCACAACTATTTACTAATAATTAACACTCTAAACCATGTCTAAATTCGACGAGCACTTCAACAAATGTCTAGAACTAAACGAAAAACATAACCTCAACATCGATCCCGATTTGTTAAAAAGAGTAATGCGCTATCTAGGGCCTTCCATTTATAATCGCGATAGTTCCATGGTGGCTACTTCTGATCCCAAAGAGATGGAGTATGTGAAAGAGCAGTTTTTGAGGGGGAAGTTGGGGCTGAAAGATGAGAAGGAGATTGAGGAGCTGATGAAGCAGGTGGAGGATGACTTAAAGGGAGTGAAAAATAAATTGCGCGTACTTTTTTACGCGCTACTAATAATGAATAGTTCAATTATAAATGAAAATTTTATCGACTAAATTTTACTTTAAATACAATCAGAATAAGGAAAACTAATAGTCCAATTATAATTGAAATGTTATTAGGTTCAACAAAATATAAATCACCATTACCGATAGTTGTTAAGCCTGACCAATAAAATGGATGTG
Organism: uncultured Saprospiraceae bacterium; assembly: GCA_937930025.1. Classification (GTDB taxonomy): domain Bacteria; phylum Bacteroidota; class Bacteroidia; order Chitinophagales; family Saprospiraceae; genus JABDJM01. The sequence goes on from CALGJW010000565.1 coordinate 4,012, forward strand.
CTAATTCATTTGGAGAATTTTGCAGATATTCTAATTTTGAATCTCTTAAAGATGTTGAAATCGATTTTTCATTTCTAATATGTTTATAAAAGTATTCAAAAATATTTTTCATAGAATAATCATTGGCATTCCAACTATTTGAGATAACTGTAGAAGCTCCTTCTTTGAAAAATTCTGAAGCCAATGATATGTACCCTTCTCCTGGCAGAGGTTCGCCAAAATTAGTATTACAAGCACTCAAAACAACTAGTTTTACTTCATTGTCTATTGGAAATATTTCTTTCAATTCGGTTAATTCGAAAGAGTCGCTTATGCCTGTTGACAGTACCAAATTTGTTTGTGTACTACGATCATTTCGTGAAGTGACGGTATGGGTTGCGAAATGTACTATTGTAGATTCTAAAATAGATTTATAAATATTATTTTTTGTAGTAACATTTCCAATAAGAACATTTCCGTTTAAAATAGATGAAATGGTTTGCGCCTCTTCCACATTATGCGCAAGTTTGCCGATTTTATTTCTGACAAGAGAGGTTGATTTTGAATTCAAAAATTTTGGTGCAATAGCTAGAACCTCAAGATTTGTTTTATTGGAAGAATTAGAATTGTAAAAGTAACTTGTAATAGTTGGAGAGTAAGTAAACTGATGGCTTTTGATAAGCCAATCGTAGTTTTTGAAATTATATTTGTTTGATGGAATTGTAGAATATATTGATCCAAATGGAATCTGGAATAATTCTCCATGACCTATTACAATGACTTCTTTTGTAAGAAATTTTTTATGTGGTTTTATAAGACAATTGTACAGATAGTCATTAGCTTTTTGGTATTCATCCGTGATTTTAGAGTTGGGGTCTTCAATAAACGCCCTTAAGTTTTCAATTTTGGAATTGAGCGAATCTCTCGTCACATTTTGCCTTGCAAATATATTTTTAGATGGTGAAAATATTAATGAATAAAGGTATTTTTCTGTGATGTAGTAATTAACAAAAGTCTTATTGGATTGCCTAATGTAATTTTGAAATTCTTCGAATGATAAGATATTTCCTATTTCAATTTCTGTTAAAAAGGCCTTGAAATTTTGACTTATTTTAGCATTGACTAAAAAATACTCGTTTCGTAATTTTAATCGTTCTCTTATAATTCCTAGTCGATATTCTTCGGCATTCATTCGCGTATATTCTTTTTCATTCTTTGAAATTTCTTTTAATAAATTCGAAGAATTCTTAAATGTTTCATTGTTTTTTTGCTGTCTTGCGTAAACTTGCCTTTGGCTTTTTTGGTAGTTGAAAATAAAGCCCTTGTATTCTTCAAAAAAATTATATGCTATTTCAATACTGTCTGTGGGGTGATCAGTTTTAAAGTAATTCCAACAGGCTAATAAATTGTCATCTAGTGAATTTAGTTCTTCAGCGGATAGTTCGAATTTCGAGTTTGCTAAATTACCGTCTAGAAATTTTTTGGAAATATACCTTGAATAAGAGGAGCGGTATTTCCAAATTTCTGTTATAGATGAATTCGCTCCGCTTCTTTTGCGATAATTAAAAAGATTTGCTGAGATTAGTTCCAATAACGTCCCCCTCAAATCCCTAAAACTCCCTTCCAAAAAATCTTCCCCTTCAATTTTATGTAATATTTCCTTAGCCAATTCCACTGCGCCAAGCAGATCTTCATTAGCTATTAAATTAGCTGCTTTAAACATGGCAACCTTCGCCCAAATTATAGGTATTTTATTAAAATCCTTTGCCAAGACCACCGCCTCTTTGAACAAAGATTCCTCAACAGCGCTATTGCCCTGTATCAATTCATGGTAACCAGTGTTCATTAGAAACCCAATATGTGTCGCTGTATCAATGATTACATTAGAAGCTTGCAATTTATTGTAAGCTGCAATATGCTGTTCTATTTTATTCGGTTCTTGCATGAAAATATTATAGCGAATTGCTAAAGAATGTGTTCGCAATAAACTAGTTGTAGTAGGATTTTCAATCCCATGGTAAATTGTTATGATTGAGTCTAGTAAGCCCTGGGCTAATTCAAAATCCCCTCTCAGTGAATTTATCGCACTTTTAACATACAGCATGGCAGCAAATGCTTCGCTTTCCCCAAGACCCAATATTTTTAAATGCAAACCAATTAAATCTAACCATTCAAAAGCAAGATCATATTGTAGTTTATCTGCGTAGTTCATGGCAACAGTTTCCAGGATTCGTGGAATCTGATCTAAGTGGTCATGAATATTTTGATCCATTGCCAATAAAAGCTGTCTGCCGTAATGCAAGGAAGAATCTGGAATGCCTAATTCGTGATAGGCATTAGTTAATCGATACCAATGTTGAAGAATTTGAACACTATCTTCGGCAAGGTTTTTTGTCAATAATTGACTTGAAATAAAAATTACTTTCTTGTAGGCATATCGTTCGAAATAATACTGGCTTAATAATGCCATTTGACAATGACTTTCCCGCTTTTCTAAAGATTTTAATTGATCGAGATAAGCTGTGTCGCCAATTTCTTGGAGTAGGGAAAAATTAATGCTGGTATCGCAATCCTGTGATTTGGACGCAGCTATGCTGATCCAAAAGACAAAAGTATAGCATAGGAAGCTGCGTAGATTTTTCATTAAAGATTATCTGCAATGAATATAAGCAACTCTCTTTAATTTGCTCGCATACTACCATTATATTTTATTAAGGATGGCTTAGTTGTAATACTGGATGCTCTTCTTTTTTATATCTAATTCTCCTTCTTTTTCTTCTTCCCCAAATTAAATTTAATCTCCGTGGATTCCTTCCCCTTGTATTTTTTCATCAACTCCAATTGATCCTTTCGCGCCTGCTCCCGATGATTTTTGGGATTGTAATACGCATAGGAAGCTTCCGTTTCTTTCCAGCCAATTCGGGAAGCCGTCAACTCATCCACCACTAATAAATGCTTGTTAGAAAAGGTGCTCGCCATCACAGAATGGGGAAAGGCCTCCGCTGCTTTCGCCGCGGATTCTGAAGTTTGGGATTCTCCCTTGTATAAGTCCCAGGCACCAAACTGATGCAGGATCTCATGCGCCATCACATACTGATCCGTTCGCATGCCGTAGGTGGATTTGCAATACACAATAGCCAGATCTACTTCTTCTACAGACCAATAGTTCCAAGCATGACTTCGGGCATTCTGCTTGACCATCAATACTATTTTGAGTTTTTCTTCCTCGAAGTCAAAGTTGTTGGAAGCGGTAAAGTCTTCAAAATTGGCGTAGTTCAATTCCTCAAATACTTTTGCTAATGTGGTCTTGGGTCGATCGCCTAATCTGATCGCATCTATATAAATAAGCTTCTTATTGTCAATATAAAAAGCTTCGTTATTAAAGTCCACTTCCTGCGCATAGTCCTCCCCTTGGTTGACGATCCAATCTTGGGCACGCAAATATTCTTTGTAGTAGGCTTCTATTTCTTCTTCTTCCCAATCCCCCTCATCCGTTTCTACAAATAGGCAAACCATATTTACGGTACCCGTAAGCGAAAGGTATTCTTTTATTTTGCTAGGCTTGGTTTGCGCATAAGATTGATGGCTGAGGGTCATCAACGCAGTGACAAGGAGTCCGAACAGTACTTTTTTAATTGACATGGAGAATATTAAACTAATTGTAATTCTGCATTGAATATAAGGAACTGCTTTGAAATGTAGAAGTAATACTGGAAAAAAGTCATTTCATTACTGTTCATAGGGGTAAATTCTAATTCTAAAAAGGAGTCCAATAAATATACTTGCCAATTTTTCGGTTGTACACCTACTTCGATTCTGATTACCTTCGTTCAAAATAACTAACCATGGATTTTAAAAGCCTACACCATCAAGAGAAGCCTTTGTTAATCGCCAATGTTTGGGATGTACCCAGCGCGAAAGCGGCAGAAAAATTAAATTTTCGAGCCATTGGTACTTCTAGTTCCGCAATCGCTGCTGTATTGGGTTATGCAGATGGAGAGGAAATGTCATTTGATGAATTGGAATATATGGTCAAGCGGATTGCTAAAAATAGCTCGCTGCCCTTGTCTGTGGATTTGGAAGCAGGTTATAGTCGAGATCCATTCACGATCGTTTCGAATATTAAACGTTTGGTGGCCCTAGGTGTAGTTGGAATAAATTTAGAAGATTCTGTGGTTGAAAAAAATCGAATGTTAGTAGACGCGGAGGAATTTGCCAAAACACTATCCGCTGTTAGTATCGCTTTGAAAAAGGAGAAGATTGAGCTATTCCTCAATGTTCGAACAGATCCATTTTTACTCAAACTGAAGGATGCAGTACATGAAACAAAAAAGCGAATCGCATTATATGAGGCAGCAGGAGCGAATGGCATATTCACCCCTTTCATTTCTCAAAGTTCAGACATAATGGAAATAGTAAATTCCACGTCCTTGCCGATCAATGTGATTTGCATGCCAAGCCTACCGGATTTTGATACTCTGACAGCGTTGGGAGTGAAACGCATCAGCATGGGCAATTTTTTGTTTTCTAAGATGTATGCGCAGTATGAACAAACGGTTCAAGAGTTGTTGGAACGAAGATCATTTGATCAAATATTTTAAATTGTCCTTGTTCCCAATTAGAGAGAGTATTTGTTATTTTTAATTCAACCGACTAGTCATTGGGAAGCACGGATATTCGACTTGTTGCCCCTTTGATTATCAAGGAGTTTGAAGCGTTTTACCACCTATAATTAAAAAAGCCCCCTTGTTCAAGGAGGCTTTTAGTGGTCCTCCCGATAGCTATCGGGAGGCTCGAACCATGGACCCTCTGCCCCGATAGCTATCGGGGGAGTCAGTTGTTTTATATTAAAAAAGCCCCCTTTTTCAAGGAGGCTTTTAGTGGTCCCACATGGGCTCGAACCATGGACCCTCTGATTATGAGTCAGATGCTCTAACCAACTGAGCTATGGGACCGAAAGCAAAGGGATGATGCACATCCTTTTTTTGCGGAGACAAAAATAGTAAATTCTTGAGTTGAATGCAGGATTTTAGTTAGCTAGTTTATGAAGAGCTAATAAATCTATTCAAATTCCATCCTAAAAAGTTGATGTTCCATGCTTAATTGAGCTTCTGCATGAGAATCTCAGGTTATAAAGTGTCAGCTGGGTGGATTATAGACTTATACAATTAACGTATTCGCCAACAAAAAAAGCTTGAAACAGAGTTTCAAGCTTTGGGGAAAATAGATCTAATATCTATTTGTGTGTTTAATAAAACCAACTTTTTCTTCCTATAGGGCAGACCTAATGGAAAAGCATGTTTGGGTTAGGTCAAGTTGGTTTCGGTAGA
>CALGJW010000566.1 GCA_937930025.1 uncultured Saprospiraceae bacterium
CCTTTTGGTTCATTTAGAGATGAAGCTTTCTAGCTTGGATATTGTTCTTTGCGTATGAGTTTCCAATACTAGGTTCATGACATAGAATTAAAGTTTGTTGTAGCACAAGCATCAAAAAAAATGTAATTTCACCTCCTGTAACGCAGTTAACTGAGCTTTAGAGACCAGAGGAAGTAATTAAGAACGTTGGATAATTTTTATTGCCCTTAAATTTTCATTAAGATACAGATTGACAAGCTAGAGAGACCCAAGGAAATAAAGAAGAGCGTTCGTTATTTTTATTCCAATTCAAAAAAGAATTGAAATTTATTCCAATTCAAAAAAGAATTGAAATTTGGCCCTTAAGTTTTAATACTTTGGGGAAAGAACTAAAGAAACTTAAGGAATGATAGAATCGTGGCTTTAAAAACATTTTGTAGAAATTGATCGGCTTTTGTAGTATTTAATGACTGGCTTTTGTAGCATTTGTTGACTGGCTTTTGTAGCAATTCAAAGAAATGCGGGAAAACAGTCAAAAAGAAATGAGGGAAAACAGTCAAATAGAAATGCGGGAAAACGATCAAATGCGGGAAAACGATCAAATGTGGAAAACACGATTAAATATAAATCCTTGATTTTGTTCGAGAAAAAAATTTAAATTTATGAAAGTCAGATGATCGAGCTATAGAGACCAAAGGAAATAATGAAGAGCATTGGATAATTGTTACTACCATTAAATTTTTATTTATAAACATTCTTGGGAACATTAAGCTCTAACAACAGAAGAGATGACTAAACATAAATCGTTGATTCTCTTGCAGAAATAAAATTTTAAACTTATGAAAGTCTGTATCGCTGAAAAACCATCTGTAGCAAGAGAAATAGCCGCTGTCATCGGAGCCAAATCAAGAAGAGATGGTTACTTCGAAGGCAATGGTTATGCAGTTACATGGACTTTTGGCCATTTTTGCTCTCTTTATTCACCAGATGAATATAAACCAAGCTGGAAACGATGGGACCTTAATTCTCTTCCAATGTTACCCGAAAAGTTTGAGACTAGGTTAATCAATGATTCGGGTGTTAAGAAACAATTCAAAGTTATAAAGGGCCTTTTCAAATCCGCTTCTGTAGTCATAAACTGTGGTGATGCAGGAATAGAAGGAGAACTCATCCAAAGATGGGTTATTAACCAAGCAAAATACAAAGGCCCAGTTCAGAGATTATGGATTTCATCCCTTACAAATGAGGCAATCAGAGAAGGATTCGGAAAGTTAAAACCCGGAAGTGATTTTGATAAATTGTACTATGCTGGTAGTGCCAGAGCGATCGGTGATTGGTTATTAGGAATGAATGCTACTAGACTCTATACACTAAAGTATGGAGGATATAAACAAGTACTATCAATAGGCAGAGTACAGACTCCTACCCTAGCAATGATCGTAGAGCGTCATCATGAAATCAACAACTTTGTTTCTAAGCCGTTCTGGGAATTACAAACGACATACAGAGATACTGCATTCAATAGAGTAAAAGGAAGGTTCGAAAAAATAGAGGATGGGAGTGCAATCTTAGATAAAATAAAAGGTGCACCCTTCGAGATTGTATCGGCAGACAGAAAAGAAGGTAAAGAATATGCTCCCAGGCTTTTTGATCTTACCAGTCTTCAGGTATTCTGTAACAAACGATATAGCTATAGTGCAGATCAAACGCTCAAACTGGTTCAGAAACTCTATGAGATGAAAGTCGTCACATACCCGAGAGTGGATACAACTTATTTGCCTACTGATCAGCACCCCAAGATCAAAGGGATAATGCAGGGAATGAAATCATACAGTCAATATACTCAGACCGTATTATCAGCTCCGATAAAAAAAACCAAAAGAGTATTCGACGATAAGAAAATCACAGATCACCATGCTATAATTCCTACTGGAAAAGAGTCCCATCTTGATGGTGGACTTGCTAATGTATATGATGTGATCGCAAAGAGGTTTATTGCTAATTTCTACCCTGAATGTAAAGTGGCCAATACTACTGTTGTCGGTAAAGCAGTGGATGAAGAATTCAAAGCAACGGGTAAAGAAATACTTGAACCTGGGTGGAGGATACTATTCCCAAAATCGAAGAAAAAAACCTCCGATAAAAAAGAGAAAGACGAGGATAAAATATTACCCTCTTTTAACGTGGGCGAATCCGGACCACATGATCCTACTCTGGTAAAAAAGAAAACTCAACCACCTAAGTACTACACGGAAGCTACGCTCCTGAGAGCCATGGAAACAGCAGGAAAGTCTGTCGATGATGATGAACTGAGAGAACTAATGAAAGCCAACGGAATAGGACGACCGTCAACAAGAGCAGCGATCATAGAAACTCTATTCAAGCGGAAATACGTAAGAAGAAACAAGAAGAATCTAGTCCCGACTGACATAGGCGTCCAATTGATAGACACCATAAATAACACCATGCTAAAGTCTGTGGAACTAACAGGTCAATGGGAGAAATTATTAAAGGACATTGAAGCGGGAACTTACAACCCCAAAGCATTCATCCAGAACATGAAGAAAATGGTGGACGACCTAGTTACAGAGGTCAGAATGGAAAAGAAAAAATCATTTATAACTAATGATACCAAGTCAACGTATTCTACGAAAGGAGGTAAGTCCAAATCAACAAAAACTACTACCACAAAAACTAGATCTACACAATCAAGCAAAGCACCAATAACACAGTCAAAATGCCCCAAATGTAATAACGGAACACTGATAAAAGGAAAGACAGCTTTTGGTTGCTCTCAATGGAAATCAGGCTGTAAGTTCATGTTGCCATTTCAGATTTATGGCAAAAAAATATCCGAGAATCAATTGCGAAGAATGATCGTAAAAGGTTGTACAACTAACCTCAAAGGATTCACAATCAATGGAAGTAAAGCAGATGGCTTAGTGAGATTCGACGAATCTCATTCTATAGTTTTCGAACCGAAAAAAGGAACAGCACCAAGTCCTCCATCTCAAAAAGCAGATCCTCCGCCGTTATGTCCAAAATGTAAAAAAGGAACAATTATAAAAGGCAAAACTGCTTATGGATGCGGTAATTGGAAGTCAGGCTGTGACTTTAAGTTTTCTTTTGATAAAATCAAAGAAATAGCTGCGGGAAAAAAGCTTACGAAAGAATTGGTGATGAAGATTATAAGTGGATAACATGAAAAATGCCGCTGCATGAATCTTAATCAAGCAGCGACACCAGTAATCTCAAACCATGGATCACCTATTTTTTCTTCTTATTTTCCATTTTGTCTTTCATTAGCATCCATTCTTCACCATATGCTTCTATAAACTGTGATCTATATTTAGCTACATAAGCTGCATTCCCTTGCCAGATTACCATTCTTACCGCTTCCCTTGCATAGTCCTCTCCTACCATTTCCGCCGAAGGGATTCCATATTCTTCAATTATCTCGTCAAGTTGCTTCCTGTTCTTATTCCCAAAAAAATGACCTTTATATACATCGTCCATTGCTTCTATAAACGGACCATAACCCATTGCTGTCAATTCCCAACGTGACATTGGCCCCATCCTCTTCTTCCCTTGATCTTCGATATATATTTTGACTAATCTATCTCTTAATTCTGGATGAGTTGGGGGCTGTGGCGTGTGTGTTATTGATCTTACATTGACTTTGGCACCTTGCTCCGTATGTAATATAACTTTATTCCCTGTTGCATTATTCATATTGAACGGTGTCTTCTCTTTCCCTATACTTATTTTCCCTTTATTAGCGCTTGCTTTGATCTGTGGCTGTAGGCCTCTTGGAATATATAAAGTAATATCGCCGTGATATGTGTCAAGCGAAACAATACTTTCATTTAACAAATGAGGCAAGTGAGCAAAAATATCTTCATAAGTAACAACAGAAATAGAACCTGTCGTTCGGGCTAGGTGAACATAATAGCCATCCGCATTAATTTCAACCTCTCCTTCAGAATCAAACACATGGATGTAATGCATATCTCTACCAAAAATGTACTGTCCCTCATAAACAATCGCTTCAGGTTCTATTTTGATATCCATTGTTTTTGGTATCTCAATCTTTACTCTTAGGTTGCCTGTAAAATTCAACTTAGTGACTTCTCCATCCTTGTTCATGGAAAATCCGGTCGAAACCAACTGTCCTGTAAG
>CALGJW010000567.1 GCA_937930025.1 uncultured Saprospiraceae bacterium
CAACCTTCGTTGATTTTTTATTAGTTACTTTTGTACTATATGATTAGGCCAAATATTATAGTATTTACTGGCCCAGAAAGTTCTGGAAAAAGTTATTTGGCTAAAAAAGTAGCTCGTCAATTTGGACTTCCATTGGTCAACGAATTTGCGAGAGATTATATTCAACAGTTGAAAGGACCTTATGTTCAAAGTGATTTATTAAAAATTGCAAAAGGTCAATATGAACCTATAAATAGGTTGTCTGAAAATGATCAATGGGTCATTTTGGATACAGATGCCTTGACTATTAAGATTTGGTCGGAAGAAAAATATCAATCCACCCACCCCGAAATAATTAAGCTATTAGATCAAAATACGGTTTCTCACTATCTACTTTGTAAACCTGATATCCCCTGGGTTTTTGATCCGCAGAGAGAAAATAATTCCGACAGAGAACGACTTTTCAATATTTACCTCGAAGAATTAAATGCTAGGAAAGAGAATTTTACTATTGTTGAAGGTTCTTTTTTGAAGCGAGAACAAATTGCTATAGACTTTTTTAAAAAACTATTTTCATAGCAGAGTGGCCCTTTTAAAAATGCTGCTTATATTTGCCGAAAATACAGGGGTGCCTACTGACTTTGTCAAGGCTGAGATTATACCCGTCGAACCTGATCAGGTAATGCTGGAAAGGAACATTGATCAGACCGTATTCGGTCCGCTGTATTATATTCTCATTTAATACAGCTTGATATGAAAATTTTCTTACCATTTTTTTTACTACTACCATTCTTTGTATTTGCTCAAAATAATTTTAGCGGACAAATTTTGGACGAAAAAGGTCAGCCCTTAATTGGTGCTACCGTTCAGGTTGAAGAATTAAACAAACTTGGAATTACAGATAGCGAAGGTCGCTTTAATTTTAGTGATGTACCGAGCGGGGAACACATCTTAACAGTAAAATATTTGGGTTACACCACTTCGAAAATTTCAATAAGTATTCCTTTTTCCGATAATTTAGCGATTACCCTTCGTGAAGAAATATTTAGATTAAAGGATGTTTATGTAAAGGGAACTTGGGCAACTGAGAAGTCTCCTATAGCCTTTAATAATATTAGTAAAGATGAGTTAGCAAAAAATAATTTAGGACAGGACCTCCCATTTTTATTAAGAAATACCCCTTCCATAGTGGTAACCTCAGATGCTGGAGCTGGAGTAGGGTATACAGGCCTAAGAATCCGTGGTTCGGATGCATCCAGAATAAATTTTACTGTGAATGGAATTCCCTTGAATGATAGTGAGTCTCAAGGTGTTTTTTTGGTGAATATGCCGGACTTTGCAAGCTCGACCGAAGCAATTCAAATTCAGCGTGGAGTAGGTACCTCAACTAACGGAGCTGGTGCTTTTGGTGCCACAATCAACATGCAAACCAATACCTATCAACCAAAAGCCTATGCTGAAATTGGAAATTCGTATGGGAGCTTTAATACGCATCGCCATAATATAAAACTTGGAACAGGTTTGCTTGACGGTAAATTTGCTGTAGATGCTCGACTTTCTAAAATCGCATCTGATGGCTACATTGACAGAGCAAGTTCCGATCTGCGTTCAGCCTATCTTTCCGGCGGTTACTATGGTGATAAATCGATTGTAAAGGCCATAGCTTTCTTAGGAAGAGAAAAGACCTATCAAAGTTGGTATGGTACTCCTCAATCAATATTGAATGGAGAACCTACAGCATTGAATGCTTATGCAGACCGAAATTTTTTATCTGAATCCGAACGAACAAATCTTTTGACTTCAGGAAGGACTTATAACTTTTATGAATACGAAAATGAAGTAGATAATTACGGGCAAGATCATTATCAATTACATTGGTCTCAAGTATTGACCGATCAATTTTCTCTTAACGCTGCTGTTCATTACACCAAAGGAGCTGGTTATTTTGAGCAGTTTAAAGCAGGCGATGATTTTGAAGATTATAGCTTGTCAAATCTAGTCATTGGTGGAGATACTATAAGTTCTGGTGACTTTATTAGAAGACGATGGTTGGATAATGACTTTTATGGTTATACCGCAAACTTGAAATATGAAAACGAAAAATTGAACTTAGTCTTTGGTCATGCTTATAATAAATATGTGGGAGATCATTTTGGAGAAATTATCTGGGCAGAATATGGAAGTCAAATTGATATCCGTGATAGATATTATGACAATGTCGGAACCAAAACAGATTTAAATTTTTTCTTAAAAGGTGAATTTAGTTTAACGGATAAAATTGGTGCATTTGCAGATATGCAATATCGTGGCATAGATTATCAAGTGGCAGGAATTGATAACGACTTAAGAACATTGAATACAGATGTTAGTTATAATTTCTTTAATCCGAAACTCGGCTTGTCTATAGATGGAGGAAATGGTCATAGGGCTTTTATTAGTGCAGCATATACTTCTCGTGAACCAAACCGAAGTGATTTAATTGATGCGATAGATCAATCTAAAGTTTCTCCCGAAAAATTGTTTGATATCGAAATAGGTTACGCTGGAAAATGGAAGAACTTAGCTTTGGATGTTAATCTTTTCAACATGTCTTATGACAATCAATTGGTGCTTACGGGGGCTTTGAATGACGTCGGTTCCGCAATACGAGTGAATGTTCCAGACAGCTACCGAAGGGGTGTAGAGATGCAACTAGGTTGGAAGGTTTCTGAAAAGTTTTTAGTAAACTTTAACTCCACCTTTAGTACTAATAAAATAATGAAATTTACAGAAATCTTATACGACTATACGGTAGACTTTGAAATTATCGAAACTGTTTATGAGAACACAGATATTTCTTTTTCGCCAAATATAATTGTTGGATCTGAGGTAATATTTAAACCCATCCAAAATTTAGAAATGGGCTGGAATGCTAAATTTATCAGTCGACAATTTCTTGACAACACAGGAAGTATTGATAAATCCATTGAGCCTTATTTGGTAAACGACTTTAGGATAGGGTGGAACCCTTCCTTCGGAAATTATAAAGGCGTAAACATAAGCCTGAATGTTTATAATTTTTTGAATCAGGCATACAGTTCTAATGGCTACACATTTGCCTATGTCGTTGGTGAAAAAATTACTGAGAATTTCTTTTATCCGCAAGCTGGGATTTATTTCCTTTCTGGTCTTACTTTAAAGTTTTAGAACTTGTAGTTGAATCCAAATCTAAACTTGAAAGGTAATCCTAAGGTTGCCGTATTGTCTGCAAGTACATCGTAGAGCAGTAATATTTCGTAACCAAGGACATCTCCAGAAGTATAGCCTAATCCGACATTGATTTCATTGGCACTTTCCTTAATTGTTAAAGCATTGCCATCTACATCAGTTCGAATCAATAATTGATTGGTGAAATCTGGGAATTCTACAGTGGTTCGATTGAAGTCCGCGTGAGCAAATAAAAAGGGTAAAAATTTGAATCTTGCAAATGCACCATATTCTGGAGAGAAGGTCTGTACTTTTTTAATATTGAAGTCAGTTCCTGTTCCTTTGATATAGCTGTAGTTAAAGCCGATTCTTGGGCCTACAGAAAACATCTCTGTTATTTTGTAACCTACCATTGGAGTCAATCCAATGTTAAACAAGCTTAGCGCATTATTTCCATCAAATCCTATATTTGCTCCTCCACCATACCAAAGCTTGTCTGTAAATTTCGCAGTTTCTCTGCTCGACTTACTGTCAGGGGAGGTTCGTGTTCTTTCCACTTTTTCAGTGGTTGGCTTCTTCTTTTTCTTCTTCTTTTTCTTGCCATAATATTGGCCATAAGCACTATCTACCTGAAAACCGGCTAGGAGAATGAAGATTAATGGGAGAATTCGCATCCAATTTTTCATATAGCAATATTTGTTTTAACTAACTCTAAAACCTAAGACAGCCTTCAATAGTTGCCTGTACCTGCAATGGTAACGAAATTTTAAGAAAATTTAGACGTTAAGGGGACTAATTTAACTGAGTTTCTGTTGCCAGATTAAAGGAAGGTGCCCTTGTTGCATTTAATTTGATTAAGCCGTTTTGCTTAAGATAATCCATCCAAGCGTTTGCTCTTTTTGAGGCAGAAAAAGTATAGAAAGATTGATTTTCGTTCAATTTTTCATGAAAACCTAAAGTGGTATTATAGGTTAATTCCAGGACTTTGATTACTCCATAAACGAAATGATCTCTTTTTTGGCCCCCATCTCCTACAAAGGGGCTTACTATTTCAAACTCCAGAATATCATAAATTTTATCAAAGTCAAGATTTTTTCCGTTGGTAATTTCAACTCCAAATTTTTCAAGATATTTCAAATAAAATTCTAACTGGCTTAAATTTTTATGATCTTTTATAAACCCTTTTGAATCTTCAATTTTAAAAATAGGTAGTCCAAAATCTTTTCTTAAAAATTCCAAAGGGTCATTCCCGGGAGAACTGCTCAATTGATCTATATAATTTACTATAGTTCCTAAATCTTCATAAGCCACACCAGAAATAAGTTCCTGTTGGATTTTAAATTTTGATCCTTCTTCTAGCTCATTTAAGACCGCACTTGTCAATCTATCAATCAATGGCTTTCCAATGTTATTTAGTTGAGCTATATGCAAGTTGGTATTCTGTTCCTCAAATTCAGAAATATATTCTGATTGATCTAAGTACTCTACAAGCGTTCTAGAAATATTTTGTGCCAATTGAGGTTTACTTGTTGAGGCGTTCAGATAAGATTGAAACCAAGAAAATTGAAATAACTTATTGTAAAATCTACCAAGGTTTTCTACAGAGTAGTCTTGGGATTGATGAATCAAATACTTCAGCATTAATTCTGGATTCTTTACCTCAAATAATTGAGAGATATCATCCAGCAATTTGTAGTCAAATCTAAATCCTTCGAAGAATTTTAAGTCTGTTGCAACATCAAGAGCCGGTTCAATCGAGAATTTTCTAAGATCTCTTATTGGATATACTTTTCCTAATAAATCCAAACAGCGATTTTTTAAGATTGGGTCATAATATTGAGAACCGGTAATTGAGTTTATAGCTTTTATTTTCACCGTGTCTTGTTCTTCCAGCTGGATAAGTCTTTGCTCTAAAAAACCTATCCCCCAGCTTTTATATCTCAGACTATCTTTTTGCCATAATGAAGTCCAATCGCTTCGGTTATAAATTTCACCTTCGGTGGACTCGAATTTATGATTGTAAATTTTTTCAAAAATCGGAATGATATTTTCTCCAATAGTAACTTCTACTCCTTGCTTCATGCCTAAGACACGCTCGTCTCCAACATGCTTCATTAAGGAAGGGATCATGTTTAAGTTCGCATTTAATCTCAAATAAAAGAATACTTTCTTTAGCGCTTCGATATCATCCGTTTCAGCAATGATTCTGGCCAGTTGAATATTTTCTTCGTTATTTGGTGCGGGAAGTAATTTTATATCACGGGAGCCATAAAGCGATGGGTTTTCAATGAATCCAGTAAGGTTGAATGATTCTTCAACAGCGATTTCAGAATCGATTAATTGGCTGATTTGATTTGCAATTTCAGAATCACCTTCAACTTGAAGCATAGTTGCTAACTTGTCGGTTAAGTCGCTGTCAGTTAAATCAAATTTTCTCAAATAAGCATTGCAATTCCCGACGATACCAATGTTTTCAAACAGATAACTCTTTTTTAGGTAGGTTCGGGTTTTTTGATCGTCTCCAATTAATTCCTGCCAATTTTTGGAGTAAAAGCGATCGACAATTCGTCCCATTGAAAAATTGAATTCGATATTTGGTTCTTGCAAACAAGCCCAATACTCTAATGCTGTTATATTTTTAAAATTTAGTTGATTGGCAACCTTATTTTCCAGTTTGAATCTTTCTTCAGGATTCAAAGATTGTTCAAGGCGTTCTAAATCTTTAAGAAGAGTACCTTGTGGTTCAAATTGCAAATTGTTTTTTCTGCAAAATTCTGTAAGCCTTGTCATGGACTCAAGGAAATTGTATTTGAAAGAAGGTAATTTTGAATTATAATTACGTAGTAATTGTCTGTACTTATTTGCCAATTCGCTTATTTGAATCGGATCTCCTTTGCATAATTTCGTAAATGCAGCTACCGCAATGGAATCAGTTTTTGAACTCAATCTTCTAAATAGTTTTTCATAAGATTGAACTTTCTCAGCAGTTTCGTTTTTATTTATGAAAATATTTTGATTGTCCTCCCAAATATATTCATCATAATTTCCAGCCCAGTAAATAAAATAGTTTTTCTTGAATTCAAATTCTGCATTACTGTATTCAACGACTTGTTCTCCAGCACCATTTAAAAGACCAATTTTAACCTGAGTCATTTTTTCTATTCCTGAGAAAATCAACTCGTTTTTCTCATCAAAATAATCGTCTTCGGCCAATCTATCTTTAAATATATTTCCTGATAAATAAAGCAAGGCTCTGGGATGTCCTATCTTTATTAAATCTTTTACCGCATTCATTTCAATCCAAGGATACTCGGAGGATTGCGCTAATATCTGACCATAATAGTCAACCGGATGTTCAAAAAAGTCTAAGCCAAAATTGAAGTATTGTTTATATCCAAAATGTCGAACGGCCTCCAAGGTTGTTAAGGAGTCTAAAAGATTATTGTAGAAGCTGTACATACCTTGATCACTCTTTGATCCCATAAAACTTACATTCGTAAGTTTTGTTAAATACTTAGATGCCCTTTGAGGAGATAAGAATCCCTTATTCAACAAGTCTAACATTGTCTTTAAGGACTTTTCTCTTTTGTCTTTAGATAGTTGACTAAATAACGCTTGTACAAGGCCTTCTTGTGCACCTTGTTTAGCTTTCTGAATTGCTTTATGTTGTGAGAAATCTATTAACCAATCAAAAGCCTCAGTGGAATTAATATCACCTATGTTGATGATTTTTGTAATCGCTGCAGAGTAATTATTTTTGGACAATGCTAACATCAATTGATCAGATAATGACCTCATTTTTGCAGACTGATCGAAGCTGATATTATCTTCAAAAGGTGTCAGTTCAAATTTTACAGGATGTTTTTTTAAAGGAGTAATGAAGAATGTATGAGCAATAGAAGAAAACTTTATGTCATTTTCATACTTGTAATAGAACTCGTTGAATTTTTCCCGATTTATAGATTCTGTAATATTTAATTCATGTTCTAAGAAAAGAGTATTCTCTTTTAAAATTTTTATACAAGCTGATCTATACTCCGGGATATCTAGTATAGTTCCTAGGTCGCGTAATGCTCGTTTTTCACCTTTTTTTATTGCTAAGGTAATTTCTGAGAGTAGAGCCTCGTAATCGTATAGCGGACGAAGCTGTGCATTTAAGTCAGTCGTCAATAGAATTAAAGCCAGTATTTGTATACAATTCTTCACCATTGAAGGGGTACGTAATGGAAATTTAGACTCCACTAATTACCCTATAATGCAAGGATTGGGCCGTTTTTCAGCTGTGATTTGGGCCCTAATGAACTTTACAATTTGAAATGTAGATTATTCCTCTTCAATCAAGATTTCGCTAGCGCGAAAAAGAGTTTTTTGCACTGTCATATAGTAGAAACCATTGAGGTAACATACGTTGCGATATGCCGCAAAATCATTGGGATGTTCTGGGTTATAGACTATCTCGGCTGGATTTGCAAAATCATCAGTCCCTAAATTGAATCGGAAGCCAATGGCCTGATGGGAAAATATTTCATTATTAGCTACTTCGACTTGCTGTAAATTGGAACTATCAGATGTAATTGTCCAATTTTCCCCATTATCTTGACTGGAATACAACGCTCTAGACCGCTCAGTTGCATATAGTTGATTACCTGACTCGAAAAAATCCCAAAAATGACCTTGAAAAAGCCGATTATAAGTTCCATCTGGTCGAATAATAAAACTACCGTCTAGAGAGACAACGTAGTAATTACCATTTACGAATTTGATGTTGTCCAGTACTCCATTGGCAGAAGGAATTTCTGGTATATCAACTACATGGCTTACTGTTGCGCTACTAATTCCAGAAACACCATAGTTGAGGTCAATTAAAAAGAAAGTATGAGAATTTTTGGTAAAATTGATAGATGGAATTAAGAGTTGGGTGCTGTTTTCGTTGAATGCACCCGAATAGCGAGAATCCTCTTCTGGAAAAATATTATCTAATACTGGGGCATTTACACCATCATCCAAAGTGGTGAAATCCAAATCCAAAACTAGATCTGGATCTTTTGTCGATCGCAATTCCAAAACTGGATTTCCTTGGATATCTTTTCTTACAATTCTCGCGATTGCGAAATCTCCTAAAATGGGTCTTCCAAAAAATTTGAATGGGAGTGAAATCGGCCACCTAGAAACCAGTGATCCATTTTGATCAATTCTTACAAACTCATCATCGGTGATTAGATGAAGCTCGTTCGGAGTGGCATTCATATTCTTATAAGGCGTATTGGTATTAAAGCTCAATACATCCTCCCAAGGGGTAAGCACAACCGGCGGCTTTAAAAGACAAGCCGTTTGCATAATGATGGCAGATAATAGTACAATAAATGCGCGCTTTGACATGGGTTTACTATTGCTTAGGTGAATTTCTTACTTCCTCTGCAAAAATAACGCCTTTAAGGCCCTAAGGCAAATCTAGAATCTGAAATGAACCTTTTTCATCATCATTATTACCTGAAATGGCTAACTTATCGTCCTTCCATCTAAGTGTTAATACTGGGTTTGAAACACTTACGGTATTTGTTATAATCCCCTTACCCTTAGAAAAACGGCCTAAAATCAGATTTTTTCCTTTACATTCTTTAGAAGGTACAGTGGCAAAGTATGATTGATCAGGTGATAAGTAGAACTTGCCTTCATAAGTAGTGAGCTTATTTTCTTTAGGGTCATAAATTCCATATTTTTCACATGCTTCAGCATTAAAATATTTTAGGATAAAAACATGGTGGTCTGGCAAATAGGCGTTTAACATTAGTTGACTATCCCTTGTATTTGTTATAGTTTTCCAACTTCCCTGGTCAGTTTGAAAAGAAAGGCCATTACCTTTTTTTACTACGTATTCTGGTAAATCTTCCAACAATTCTTTTTGCATCGCCCAGACACAACTATTTTCCCCAGGCCAATTATTTCTTTGGTAATTCGTACTTGATTCACAAGGTTCAATGAGAAAAGGCAAAGATTTCGCTTGAGGCATATTTTCAACCCATTCAGGTTTCATTTTTTCCAATTGAGTTTTTGCCTGAAAAGTATCTTTCTTTTGCGACGAATTAGGCTTATTTTTACAAGCAACACACCACACCAAAAGCGCAAACCCTATGCTTTTGATAATTATTCTGACAAAATTAAATCGGTAATTGTAATACATATTACAAAGTTAACTGATTTGAGCTAGTTCTCTAGCCTAAATTGGTCAATTTGCCAAGAATACTATCAATTAAATTCAATACTTTAGCCGGAGTTATAAGCTGAAATTCGCCATACATAAGGGTTTCAAACCCATTAAAGACATTTACTTAACCTTTAAAATAGTACGATCTAATGAGGATTGCTACATTGCTGAGCTTGTTATTTTTTGTATACAGCTCGAACGCACAACTTACTCTTCAATTTGAACCTATTTCTCACTCCAGCTACAAGGCGAACCTAGAAAACAGACTTTCTAAGTTTGATCTTTTTTCTGCTGAGGTATCTACACTTTTCAATGATTTGAAAAATGGAGAAAATATCGAAGATTTGGTTTTGCATTTTCCTGGTGTCGATCGTTGGAAAATGGAATTGAACAAAAGAGATCTTTTAAGTGAATCCTACCGGAGTCAATCTTCTTCCGCAAATGGAGGTGGACTAACGAGAGCAGATATTTTAACTTATGGAGGACTTTACGAGGATAATAACGAAGGTGCGGTAGCTTTCACATTTACAGAAAACAGCATTTATGGTTTTGTTGAAAAAGATGGGCATGAATTTTACATTGAACCTTTGCACTATCTAATTACCGGTGTTGATAAAAATATTTTCGTCGTTTATGATGCACATGATGTGGTGAAAAAAAATGGCACCTGTGCTTCGCATCATACTGAGTCAAAATCTTTAGAATATATTGACCGGGTTAATGTGCAGGAAGTACAAGGAGGAGCTAGAATGAATTGCTACTTTTTAGAAATGGCAATAGCGAGTGATTTTTCTATGTTCCAAAAATACGGATCTGTTGCAGGCGTGGATGGTCATAATATCGGAGTATTAAATAATGTTCAAACTAATTATGATAATGAGTTTGATAATGAAATCCTATTTGACATAGTTACCACTTATACTGTGGATTGTGCGGGTTGTGACCCTTGGACTACATCCAATAATGCTGGTGCAATATTAGGCGATTTCCGGAGTTGGGGGAATGCCGGGAATTTTGGCGTAAACTTCGATAATGGAGAGTTGTGGACTGATAGGAATCTTAGTGGAAGTACGATCGGTGTGGCGTATGTACCAGGAATTTGCAATAACAATAAATATCATTTATTAGAAGACTATACTACTTCGGCGTGGGGGCTTAGAGTATTAACTGCACATGAAATAGGACATAACTTTAACTCTGGTCACGATGGATCAGGCTCAGGTTTTATAATGGCTCCCTCTGTTAATAATACAAATACTTGGTCGCCTAACTCGTTGAATGTAATTAACAATTATATACAAAGTAGAATTAATAACGGTTGCCTTTCCCCTTGTGCTATTGTAGATCCACCTATTGCGGATTTCACTTCAGACAGTCAAGAAGGTTGCGAACCAATGGTCGTAAATTTCTTTGATACTTCTTTGAATGGACCTACAAGTTGGGATTGGTCTTTTCCTGGTGGAAATCCAAATAGCTCAACTCAGCAGAATCCTACGATAGTTTACACGAATGCCGGTAGTTACGATGTGACTTTAACCGTATCTAATTCATCGGGAACAAATACCACCGTAGAAAATAATTATATCATTGTTAATCCACTTCCTTCAGCAGATTTTTCAACTACTATTTCAGGGAGAACAGTGCTATTTACTAATTTATCAGTTGGTGAAGATTTTTATTGGGATTTTGGAGATGGTAATGATAGTGCTCAAGAAAATCCAATTCATACTTATATTGACGACGGGGTATATACAGTAGAACTAACAGTAACTAACTTTTGTGGGCAAGAATCTCATATAGAAGTGATCACTATTATTACTCCTCCAACACCAAATTTTAGTGCAACACCGACATCCGGTTGTGCTCCATTAACTGTTGTTTTTGACGATCAATCTACAAGCAATACCACTGACTGGCTTTGGGTTTTTCCTGGGGGAAACCCATCTTCTAGCAACTCTCAATTTCCTGTAGTAACATATAATTCAGCAGGAACTTATGATGTTACCT
>CALGJW010000568.1 GCA_937930025.1 uncultured Saprospiraceae bacterium
ATATATGGTAGAGGTTGGCATCAAGAAAAATGGGAAACGCCAGTATCTCCTTCCGTAAGCGGATACCCGACTTCTGTATCCTTAGACTCCATTTCTCCTAATAATCCAGTTCTTCTTGTTCATGCCAGTGGACATGGTTCGTTTGCAAACCAAGCAGCTATGGACATCGCCGGAATAGATAATGAAACGCCCAATCCCAAAGGAGGTAAAATAATCCGTGAAGCCTTTGGTAAAGCCACTGGGGTTTTTGAAGAAAATGCTAAGCAGATAATTCACGATGCATATAATCAATATAAAAATAAATTGACTGAAGAGGAGCGAATGACTGAATGGCTCCATTGGATTGATTTAGCTCAAAAGGAATGTTTAAAGAAGGGGATTACCTCATTCCAGGATGCAGGATCGAATTTTACTGAAATTAAACGTTACGCTGAGTTAGCTGAAAATGGAAAATTAGATTTAAGACTCTGGGCAATGCTTAGGCATAGCTATATTGAAATGAAAGATAGCATGGATGGGTTTCCCATTAAGGATATTGGCAAAGGATTTTTCACTTGTAACGCAATCAAATCAGAGGTAGATGGCGCACTTGGGGCTCATGGTGCTTGGCTACTTAAGCCTTATGAAGACCGGACTGGTTTCATTGGACAAAACACAACTAGCATTGAAGAAGTAGCTAATATTGCCACCTTGGCTACAAAAAATAAAATGCAACTTTGCGTGCATGCTATTGGAGATCGAGCTAATAGAGAAGTGCTCAATATCATGGAGAGTGAATACCAAAAATCAGGCGAATCCGATTTACGTTGGCGGATCGAACATGCACAGCACTTGTCTGTACAGGACATTCCTAGGTTTAAGGACATCGGAGTAATTGCTTCAATTCAGGGAATACATTGTACTTCTGATGCTCCATTTGTGGAAAAAAGGCTTGGAGAAAAAAGATCTAAGGAAGGGGCCTACCCATGGAGATCATTATTAGACGCAGGTGTTGCAATTGCCAATGGAACGGACGCACCTGTTGAAGATGTGGATCCCTTACCTTCTCTTTATGCTTCAGTGACTAGGAAAAGGGCAGATAACGGCTTTCCATTTTTTACAGAGCAATCAATGACGAGGTCAGAAGCCTTAGAATCATATACTTTGGGAAACGCTTATGCTGCTTTTCAAGAACACGAAAAAGGTACTTTGTCGATAGGAAAATTTGCTGACATGGTTTTATTGTCAAAAAATTTATTGACCTGTCCACCTGAAGAAATTTTACAAGCAAAGGTTTTAAAAACTATCGTAGCCGGTGAAATCAAATACGATTCAAATTTAATTGATCCGACTCAAAAGGAATGAAAAATACATTATTCCCAATCAGCCATTTCTGCATTTTCGAAAAGTAAAGTTCTTTCTGTTCCGTCTATTTTCATTGAATAAATAGATTTGGGAGAAATTCCATCGTTATTAGTATTGGTAAAAATGATATATGCTCCATCCGGAGAATACCTGGGATCCAGATCATTTGTTCCATCTGGTTTGTCATCAGAGATATTTATTAACTGCTGGCTTGCAATATCTCGAATTAAGATGTCAGCATCAAGCTGGCGGCCATCAAAGGATTGCAGACCGGATTGATCATCGGCGAATACGACTGCCGTCCCATCTGGAGAAAAAGCTCCACCCGTTGTGGAACCAGGAATATCGGCCTGTACTAATGACAAATAATTTCCACTTTGATCTATGATATAGATTTGACTATTATGCGGTTGCGACCCGACAATTCGGACAACAATATTATTTGTTTGTGCCGACCAATCACATTCTACGAAATTCCATCCTATAGCCGCCTGTGCGATTTCTTGTAAGCCAGAACCATCCCGATTAATTTTATATAATCTATTCTGATTCATATAAATTAGTTGTGCGCCATTTGGTGACCAAGAATAATCCAACTCAAAATTATTTAGACCTGTAACGGGCAAAGTAGTAACTTGCTTTAGATTCTCTCCATTTCTATCAACTGTAAAAAGGTGATTTTCAATTCCAACATTTGCTAGAAAGGCTAATTGATCCCTAAGGGGATTTAGCCTAGGTCGCCACGCATTCTTTGGGCAGTTAGTTAGCTGATAGGGAATCTCCCCAGGATTACCGGTGAAAATTTGAAATTGGTTATCAACTTTTTGCGCAAATGAAAATCGGAAGTCCGGAATATTCTGAACGGAAAAAGGATAAACTTGGCTATACACCTCTTCTAAACCATCAGAAACAACTATCTGCCAAAAATAAGATCGACCATAGTCTAAAATATCCACTAGGATCATCGTATCTGTAATCCCTTCAGCAAAACTGATCGCTTCCGATTGATCAGCATTAAAAATTATTAATTCATATTTTAATTCATCTTTATCCGCATCAGTTGCAGACCAAATAAATTCTTCCTGCAAATTTATTTCTGCACCATCTAGTGGAAAAATCAGCGTAGGAATTTCCGGACTTTTATTGTCCAATGAATCAGGGACCATTCTTATAACAGCATTAACTGCCTGATTTGGCAAAATAGAAATTGATTCTAACTTAGTAACATATCCATCTTTTTCAATTCTAAGACTGTATGTACCTGAAGCTACATCTTCCAAAACAAAACGGCCTTCAGCATCGGTTACAAGACTAGTGGTCGGTGGATTTGTAGTTACACTTGCATCAACAAGAGGCTCGCTATTAGATTCAATAATTACCTGGGCAAAAAGATCCCCCAAGGCAATTGGATTAATAGGCTCTTCTCTACAACTGACCAAGGTCAAAATAATCGCCGATATGCTTACTATTATTTTTCTCACAATAATTATTTTTCAATGAAATCGAACTTTCGATCTCCTAGTTGTTTTCCAAAATAAAAATTCAAGCCTATATTCATTTTCCAATAGAAGTCATTATATCTACCTTGCTCCACTTGATCAATATTATCAGAAAAAATATAGTTATAATCGGCCATTCCTTTTAAGCCAATAAAATCATTCAACATGTATTCTATTCCCCCACCGATATTAAATTTCGGATAGTAATTTCCAGTAAGATCAAATCTTCCGTTTTCATTTTCAGTAATGGCGCCAATTCCAATTTTAAATTCCGGACAAACATTATCATAAGGGAATAATCGATAATGAGCGTTAATATCAAAAGAGCTAACATCGGCTGAATAAAATTGCTCGGTAATAAAAGAGCTAATGTTGAAGTCCGTACTAAGCCCAAAGCGAGGATTAGTATTGTATTGAAAATTAAAACCAAAACCATTTCCTAACCTAGGTAGAGGATAATCACCTTGATATAATAGAGAAGCGCTATTCACACCAAAGCCTCCGCTCCCACGGCGATTGTTTTTCTTTTTTCCAAAAATATCGGTTTGCGGAATAAGTTCTTTTTCTTTTTTATAATCCAAAAAACTCTGAGAAACTTCATCTCTGGCTTCCTTCAGTTCCCAAAGTTCATCATGAACTCCTTCTATTATCAATGAATGGACAGCCTTTTCAATAGCCTCGGTAACAGCAATTTCAGACGGTTCATTGTAGGTAAAACCAGTTTCTGCTTCTAACAATCTACCAAATTTTACAAATCTAAAAATGCCAGCTTCGACCGATTGACTAAGAATGGTTTTAGAGGTATATACTGTCTTAAGTACCTTTCCATTGCTGGTAGATATAGCTCGTAGATAAACGGTTACTCTATCCTGTCTATACTGCCCTGAACCACCAGTTCCAAAATATCTTAGACCTGCTCCACCGGTAATGACATTGGCGTCATATGAAATGATTCCTCCTTCAAGAATTACACCAGCATACAGCAATGGAGGAAGTGCGGATGCACCATCTCCTTGATATTGAGTACGACTAGATCGAATTATCTTTCTTTCGTTTAAAAGGTTTCCTACATTTTCTCTTTCTATAGGAACAAACCATTTTGAATCTTCTAGTGCCTTTACAAGAATAGTTGTAGCTCCTTGTGTAACCGCAGTGGACCAAGAAGTACCATTTGTACTTGGCTTATATTGGCCAGTTTGATCGCGAAATTTATAGACAGCAACAATGATGGGCTCCTTGGGATCCGGTAAGCTTCTGAGTTCAAGACTACCTGAGGTAATCTCACCTAAACGTGCATTGGTTGGGTTGATTGTTTGATCCAAAAGAGCGCCACATCCATAGAAAGATATGCTGATCAAAATAATAATTCCCCTCCATGCAGTTGTTAATGACCGCATTGTAAGCTTTGATTTTTGTTATAGGGGGAATAATTGCAAGATAAACTTTAAATAAACCTGATGCCAGTCCAATTCCTTGGAAAAGACAATCTTTTAGAAAAACGGTATAATTATTTGAGTTTGTTCTCCAATGGCATTATCATAAATAGTTATACCTACTCCATCTAGGGTAGTTTCTACATTTATTTGAAAATTTCCTATTGTATAACTTCCATCGGTTAATCCGTTTGTTCCCAATTCATTATTGATCAATTCACGAGAAAGTTGACTTAGCAATTGTCGATTCAAGCTTTCTGTAAAATCGTCTAAAGTAGACCCTTGGTTAAAAGGGTCATTCGTCTCAGGATTCTCAATCAAATTTTGAGCTTGAGCGGAATTTAACATCCATTGATAATTAAATGTATCGCCACCAAATGCTGGGTTATTTGGTTTGTAGACAAAGTCTTGGGCTTCTACTGCAAAAGAGCTGAGCAGAAGGCAGAAAAAAAATAGTACTTGCTTAAAATGCTTCATGACTTTAAATTTAATAAATTCCACTTCCAGATTGATCTTCATTTTCTAAATCCGAACTTAACTTGCTCCTTGAGGAAAGATAGCTTCTCGCCCTTCTAATATTATAATTTACCTGTTCCTCAATTTGGTCTATCCTAGGGCTTAAGTTTACAATACCTAATGATTGCTGGTCTACTTCCACCATCACTCTTCCCCCGCGCCCAAAAGAAGGCAATTCTTTAATTATTAATGTAAAATCCTTTGGAGCATTATTTGGTGGAATCCATTTTCGAAAAAATATTTCATAAAAATCTCTTCCCACTTTCGTCCTTGTTTCATCAATAATCAGTCCTTGTATTTCTAAAGCATCGACCGCATGGGTCAATTTTTGTTTCTTATTTTTAGATGCGGCTATTTCATTTTCCTTTATTGGTTGCTTGTTCTTATTAGTCTGCAATATGTCTTCTATAACTTTATTAGTTATGGCTAATCTGTCATTTTCAATTTCATCAACTGCGCTATTTGAATTCCAATTGTATCTGTCTTTTGCGATTAATTGGTTGTCTTGAAAAATCCGAAGGTTAAAACTGAGGGCTTCAGAATTTTCAAGCGTAACCGTTTGCGTAGTGAGTGGTATTGGAAGGTTTTGAGCTGCTAAAAATTCTCCACTAGAAAAATCAATTTTCTCTAGTACACCTTTATACCTTCTTTCAGATTCAAATTCAAATGACAAAATTGCAAAGTCTTCGGCAAGGGATAAGAAATTGGCCGTCACACTAAGTTTTCCGCCTTCAAAAGAATCTTCAAACCAAATTTGAATATTATCATTGTTTAATTGGGCCCAAGAAGAACTTGAACACAGAATAAAAATTATTAATATGATAAAAGTAGGTCTCCCCATATTCAAATCATTCGGGGGGCAAAATTATTGGAGGGTTAGCTTTATTGTCTCACGATGGCCTTTAGACCGTTTCCAGTTTGAATAATTTGCATGTTTAAATTAGATTGACCAGTAAATTCTTGCTCTACCTCATTTTCATTGCCATCTTGTACAATCTCTAAGTTTGCATTATTCACTCCATTAAGATTTTGTCGAATACTGTTGTTATCACCGTTTTGGACAATCCCAATGTTATTATTTTGGCCTTCAAGGCTTAGATTATAAAAATTTTCTTTTCCATCTTGTAAAATGGAAGTAGAATTACCAGACCCCATTTGAGAAAGTAAAGCTTCATTAAAATTACCAAATTGCATTACTTGAGCTAGGTTTGCCTCCATTCCTTCTTGCCTCTGAATAACAGAAGTTAAATTATCTGTTCCTTGTTGGTTGACTATTGATTGATTTGTTTCTGCTAAAATTTCTTCTTCTATAATGGCTGTAGCATTATTAGTGATTACTGTTCCATCTGCGTTTTGAGCCAATAGAATATTGGTAATCAATAAAAAAAATAAGACGGTACAAAATACTTTCATGATTAATTTTAAAAAGGGGAGGCAAAAGAAAACCTTTGCCGTCCCCTAACAAATATAATAGTCTAATTCTTAATTTTCACTTTGTGTAACAGTAGCAGCGTTTCTAGCACCTAACTGCTGAATACGGCTATTGTTTCCTAAACCAGCTTGCGTGTTAACAGCTTCATTCTGGTTTCCAGCTTGGATTACTGCAGCAGCATTTTCGTTTCCGTTTTGGATAAGAAGAATGTTGTTATTGTTTCCAAATTGATCAAGAAGAACATCATTTTCTCCACCAGCAAAGTTATTGCTACCGTTTTGAGAAACATTCATGCTGTTAGTCATACCTTCTTGACGAGCAGCCAAATTGTTTGAAGTTCCAGCTTGCTCGATAAAAGCAGCTCCTCCGTCACCAATTTGATCAACATAAACAGCGTTATTCTCTCCTTCTTGAGACTGAGTTGCAACGTTGTCATTACCTAATTGTTGAGCATAAGTAGTATTTGCTCCAACTCCACCTTGATTTTGAACAACCTTGTTGTTGTCTCCTTCTTGAATAGCAAGTGCATTACCTCCTGCAGCATTTAATTCTTGACGAACTCTGTTTCCAGCTCCGTCTTGAGATACCAAAGAAGTATTACCATTTTCTCCAGCAAGTGTTACTGATGAGTTTAACGATCCAACTTGAGTGATAGAAACATTGTTTTCTCCTCCAGCAGATTGTGCTTCAGAATTGTTTCCATTACCTGCCTGAGATACGATTGTTCCATTACTGTTTTCAGTTTGAAGAACTGTAGAAGCGTTTGACGCTCCAACTTGAGTAACTTCAGCACCATTCTCATCACCACTTTGGGTAAGATTACTGATGTTACTTTGAGCACTAGCAAATCCAACGGATAGGCAAAATGCTGATAGGACTAATAACTTTTTCATTCGATAGTTTTTTTTAAAAAAATTGCAATAAATAGTTTGTTTCGTTCTATTAATAAATAGAAGCCTTAAAATCGAAATTGTAAATCATCAGTATTTCTGGGCGGCGTCTGCTTGTCAGGAAGACATTTAAAAGACAAACAAATATCCTTATTTTAATCGTTATTTGGATGATAACTGGCGTTTAGTACGTTAAAATCCGTATTTCTACTGAACCTTAAGCTATATATCTAGCCTCCAAATAAATCTTAACTAGTCCAACAGAATTTTTCACTTTTAATTTTTGAATTAAGTTTCTGCGATGGGTTTCTACCGTTCTAGGGCTAATAAATAAAATTTCTGCTATTTCTTTATTGGTGTATTCATTAGCAATATGCCTGAGCACTTCTCTTTCTCTGGAAGTTAAATCGCTGAGTACAGTTAATTCTCCCAACGGGGAATTCCCACTTTTTTTGACTTGTTGCCTAAAAACTTCTGGTTGGAAATATTTTTTGCCAACTAGTATTTGTTTCAAAGCATAACTAAAATCTGCCGGTGAAATCTTAAGCGAGCAAATTCCATAGGAATGCTCTTTAATTGATTCTGAATTGGAAATCAAGCTATTTTCGCTAACAAAAAGTAGCAATTTATAATTTTTTGAAAAAGGAATTCCTTTATTAAATATATCCTCATCACAAATAAGGATGGGTTTATCCCGGTCTCCGAGAGCAGCTGATAGCAGCCCTTCTCGAGTAACAGAAAGAGGTGAATAACCCCAAGATTGTAAATAGAAACTTACGCCTTTTTTAAGAATCAGGCTTGATAGATGTATAAAAATATC
>CALGJW010000569.1 GCA_937930025.1 uncultured Saprospiraceae bacterium
GTTGCTCAGAGGTGACCCTCCAGTAATAGATAATGTTCATATTTATCAGATGGGACTCATATGAAAGTTAACGGGACAGCAATGGTCATTGATAGGCTTGCTAATCGTCTTAGTTTCGACAGTAAAAACTCCTGCTTTTGAAACAATGACATGATCTATATTGCCATATTTATAAGGGATATCATGATAGACCCAAGCACCTTGGCGCATTAAGTAATTCAACTCTTGGCCTGAGTAAACCTCACCATCTAAACCAAGCTTCAATTTTCGAGACCTTAGAAATAGTTTTCTAATTGAAAGCATTTCCCAAATCATAAGAGCCAAAATCGGCACACCAGTAATTACTTTATACCCAAGCGTAAAATCCTTGGTAAGGATGAAATACAGCAGTGGGCAAAAGCCAATCATAAAGAAGGGTGCCATCATTTTATCTACGACATCGTCTAATTCATTACTCAATGTATAACCAGGACTACGAAGCATTTTTTCTGTAAAGGGTGAATAACGATTCTTTTTGCGCTCATTCTGATAAAGCCACAAGATATAGGCAATCATCAAGACTGTTCCAGAAATGGATAGAATTAGTGTGAGCATTTATAGTTATTCCTGGATTGTTGTTTGGAGAAATAATCTAATACTCCCCCTTTTGCGGTTTTATACTTAATCAACCAAACTTAATTGCTTAGGATTTCCGCTTTCAGCATAAGATTCAGAATTTTGATATTTGCTATGAAGTTCTTCTTGTACTGTATAAGTATTTAAAGCTTTTACTAACTCTTTCCCAATCGCATGAGCTAAATTCACTGGTACAGCATTTCCAATTTGTTTATATATCTGATTAGGACTTCCTTCAAACTCCCAATCATCCGGAAAAGTCTGTATTCGCGCATACTCCCTTACTTGAAATGGTCGAGTCTCGTCGGGGTGGCATCTTTCTGTTTGTTTTTGAGCTGGGGATGTTGTCAAGGTTAAACATGGTTCGTCCCAACTTATTCTTCGAGCCATACCAGTCTTTCCTCCGCCTAAATAGAAACTTTTCAACATATATTCTTTTTGAATTTCTACAGGTAAGTCGCGCCAATAACCTCCAGGAGGAATCATGTCTAATATTTCTTTCTTTCTTGCTGGATATGATTGACCCAATGATGGAGGAACGTCTGTTTCATATAACTCCCCAGCTTTTAGAGCTGCAGATAAATTCATCATCTTCAAATTCGGTTTTGGATAGTTGAAATTTATTCCCGTACCTTTTTTTATACCAATAATAATTAAACGCTCTCTTTTTTGAGGGACATTATGAAAAGCAGCCTTTAGCACTTGAGGACTTAGTACGTCATACCCTAAACCATCTAAGATATCGACCATCGACTTTAAAGTTTCTCCTTTTTCATGGGTAACGAGTACTCTTACATTTTCACCAACACATATCAGAGGAGCAACCTCTTTAACAGTTCTGGCGAATTCATAAAACAGCGTACCACGAGCATCTTCCAAACCTCTTTTTTTCCCAGCATAACTAAATGCCTGACAAGGAAAACCACCGGTAACTATATCTATTTGGCCTTTCAAGTGAATGAATGATTCATTTGCAATATCACCTTCAATAACATTCCAATTAGGCCTATTTTTACGAAGTGTCTTACAAGCCCAAGAATCTATTTCATTAAGAAATTTACATTTTAAACCAGCTTTTTCAAGGCCCAATGCCAACCCTCCCGCTCCTGCGAAAAGCTCTAATACAGAGTAAGACTTAACCGGAGAGGAATTGTAGTCTTCGACTGTTTCTCGTACACTATTACTCTCTTTAAGATAAGGCTTTAGAGAATCAAAAGAATACTTTCTATGATTGCCTGGAGTACGAATTGAATCTAATTTACCAGAATCATCCCATCTTCTTAGTGTTTGCTTACAAACAGATACAAGTTTTGCTGCTTCAGATAAAGAATATAAATTTTTTTCAGTCATAATTACTCAAAGTTATACATGGTTACTTAATACTAAACGGTTTCTAACAAATGAATCAAGCAGAAAAAAATGTAATTTTAAATAAAGCTCAAAAATGGTTTAGGGATACTATTGCCACAAATCATGTAGTGAATACCAAAAAGTTAAGCAAATCATCTGCGTTTGATATAAATCCATTTCTTGCAGTCTATTTATCTAATTTTTTAACAGGTGAAGCAAAACCTGAAGGAATTGCAAAAGCACTCCTTTACCCGAGAGTATTAGGGACATCAATCACCACTTCTTTTGGGACAAACATACAAAAATTTACTAATGATGTCCTTTCTTCTTATGGGAGCACTACTTCTGGCATTGATATTGAATTTGAAGACCAATTAAATGGAAATAAGATATATTGCCAATTAAAGTCAGGGCCAAATACAATTAATAAAGACGATGTTGAAACTATTGCTGGGCATTTCAACAAAGTAATACATCTAGGACGAACAAATAATTTACGTATAACCCATAACGACATGGTAGTAGGTGTTATTTATGGTGACGAAGACAGCTTGAGCTCTCATTACAAAAGAATAAATCTTGAATACCATTATCCAATTTATATAGGTCAAAATTTTTGGCACAGATTAACTGGTGACGAAACATTTTATACAGACCTCATACACGCAATTGGTGAAGTAGCTGTAGAGGCTGATTTTACAAAAGAATTAAAAGAAGTAATTAAAACCTTAGCCGATGATCCCGAGATTAAGAAGTTGTCTGATTAAAAGATATCTTCATCTTCAATCTCTAGTTCCAACATAGAACAATCCTGCAAGTTAGAAGCATACAATGCCAAATTTGCATAATTCTCAGCTTCAAGCCAATGTTTGCCTAATGTCGATTTATTGTCTTTTTCATAGGCTTGATAGCATTCCAAAAAGACTAAGTTTCTACTGTCAAAATATTCAGAAGCTAGAGCATGACCGCTTTCGAAATGCTCTTCTTGGGCATTGCCAAAACCTGTGACTGATAAAAATTTTTGCATACATCCTCTCATTGATTTTTTTATCAATAATAAAGAGTTCAAATCAGGCTTGCTACGGACTATAAGTCACATTTGTATTTTTATTATTAAATTTACCCACCCCCCACCTATTTGCCACTTTCCAGTAGAAAAGGGCAAAAAGGTGGGGGGTGGGTTTTTATATCTATTTAAGCAATCAATTGTGGC
>CALGJW010000570.1 GCA_937930025.1 uncultured Saprospiraceae bacterium
TAGGATATGCTTTGTTTCATGTGTTGTTTTATTGTGCTGGTTTGTGTTTACCGAACTTTTAAGATTGGCTCAGAGATCGGCTTTGGTCGTCTATTAATAGGCAAAATTCTCCTTTAAAATTTCGCCAATTCTAATTCAAGAACGTTTTTGAAATGTTTGTCCTTAGTTGCGAAGGGAATATCATTGACTTTGCAGATAGCAGCAATCTAAATGTCATTTTCTGGGATCGGTTTCCCGCTTTTCTTAAGCTGCTTTCTTATTTCTGCATACTCTTCTGCGACCAAAGAATTCGTGTTTAGAACAACCAAGTATCGATGAATTCTTTAAATTTTCTTTCGTTAGTTTTACTTTTTCTACTATTCTTTGCTCCAAATAGTAATTCTCCACAGACAATAATAGGAATACAAATTACTGAATACTAATTTAATTTCTTTAAGGTATTCGTATTTCCATTTAGAATTTAAATACAAATATTAGAGTCTAAAATTAAAGCTTTCATATTCTACCCATCACCCTCAATTTCATTAAATTCGGAATCGATTATTGCACTTATTTCATTTGCTTCTTTTATAGACAAAGAACCTGCAAACTTAATTACTTCACTTTGATTTTTTAATTTCAAAGATCTATTCAGCTTTAACAATTGAATATATTCATAAACTTGATTGAGTAAAGCAGGATTTCCGATGCTATTTATATCGGACAAAATATTTTCTTTCATCGTCATATATCACTCGTTTTTAATTATTTAGACAAAATTCTAACCAGTAACTCTATTCAATTATTGTTCTCTAAGCAATTTACGAATTTTAGACAAGAAATGATTTATTACTAAGAGTCCTATTTGTTGAGAATTGTTTAGATTATGAATCTAAGATTTCCCTTGGCCCGACGGAACTGGTGGGATAGGTAACTAGACTTTAGCTTTCTATTTGGTTAGGTTCTTCTCTAAGAGTAGATTTTGCTTCGATGAAGAGTGATCTTTGGGACCCGCTAATTCCATCTAATCATCCACCGCCTGTCCAACTAGCTGTCTAAACTTCCAACTCGTATCATCTGAATCTGTGCCTTGTGTTTGTTTCAATAAGATACCAATAATATGCTCTGTAGGATCTGCAAAGTATTGCGTATTAAAATACCCGCCCCACTCAAATGTTCCATTGCTACCTCTTCCTCCCATCTCTTCCCCTTTTTCATCAAGCACGCCAAATGCGAGACCATGATACATGCCGGAATCACCCAAAAGGTCACCTATTTGATTGGCCATCATAAATTGTATAGTTGTCCTACTTAGTATACGGATTCCATTTAACTCACCATTATTCAAATACATTTGTAGAAAGCTGGCATAATCTATTGCTGTACTAGATAGACCTGCTCCTCCAGAAAAGAATGTCCTTTCGCCAGTTTTCGGATAATCCGGATCATAAAAGGTGGTAGGATATTTTACCCAATTCCCATTTTCTTTTTTTTGAATAGACACCAATCTATTTTCCTTTGATTTTGGTAAATAAAACCAGGTGTCATCCATGCCAAGCGGATCAAATATTCTAGTTCTGAAAAATTCATCAAGCGGCATTCCAGATACTACTTCAATAAAATAGCCTAATACATCAAGCCCTTCGCTATAAGTAAATTTTTCACCCGGATGATGATGTAATGGAAGCTTTGCAAGTTTTTTGACACTTTCTGCTATACTTATTTTCTCCGTTGTAAATAAATCTGTCACGCCTGCTTTTTTGTAAATTTCTTTAATACGTTTATCTCCGTCTATAACACCATATCCAATTCCTGAGGTGTGCGTAATCAGATGTCTTATAGTGATGGGTTTATCAGCTGGTGTAGTATCATATTTTCCGTTTTCATATAAGGTATCCAGCACTTGGGAATCCATAAACGCTGGAATGTATTTTGAAATGGGATCATCCATTCTGAATTTTCCTTCTTCCCAGAGCATCATTACGGCTGTTGAGGTAATGGCTTTTGTTTGAGAGGCAATTCTAAATATATCATCTCGTTTTAGGGCTCTTCCTGATTCATTATCTGCCATGCCAAAGGCTTTGTGATAAACAATTTTCCCATTTCTGGCAACTAGCGCAACCATGCCGGGAACTTGAGATTCCTCCAAAGCTTCCTTACACATAGCATCTATTCTCATCAATCTTTCTTCCGACATTCCAACACTACTGGCAGAAGCTTCTATAAGTATTGGGGAAGTTTTTATCGATTTTGTTTGGGCAAAAATTGAGAGCGTTATACAGGTGAAAATGAGAAGCAATAGATTTTTCATAAATAAGTTGATTTGCGATTTTAGCTTAATGGACTATGGGAGGGATTTGTCAGAGGGTTGGGAGAAGGAGGACTTTTAAATTCCATAGATATAAATGGTAATGCTTCTTGTTATTATTTTTAATCCCCCAATATTATGTATTCAGTTGTCACTTCGAGTACATCAAAGCTGTGATCAAAAACTTGAATTTCCGTTGAGTCTATATTATAGTAAATGTTTGGGCTAAAGCCCTGATAACCCTTAGTTACAAAAGGGGATAAAACAAATGTATTTTGATTTGGCATACCGCAGTACATGATTTTGAACGTCCCTTGCAAGAATCCTTTTTTGACTTCAATTACAGTTCCGAGGTATATTTTATATTCCATGATAATTTCATTTCATAATTATAAGGAATCTCTAATACTTCACAGGTGTTTTGATGATTTATTTAATTGATGAGGAAGATTCGGGGGATTGGTCTAGCAAGCATTTGAGATTGGCCTAACGAAACCATAGGAATCGAATCTTTACACGATTAAAACCTAAGCATTTTTTGCTCAATTTAATTTGTTCGCCCTTCGACTATTTTGTCATACTCTATATCATTGGGCTCCCACAACTCAACTTTGTTTCCCTCGATATCTAAAATATGAACGAATTTTCCATATTCAACTACTTCAATATTATCTACGATGGTAACGCCCTCTTTTTTTAAGACCTCAACAAGTTTTACCAAGTTGTCGACTCGATAGTTTATCATAAAGTCCTTCGTGGAAGGTTCAAAGTATTTTGTGGATGCTGCAAAAGGGCTCCATTGGGTAAACCCTTTTTTAGTAGCATCAGCTTCCTGACGCCATTCAAAATTTGTTCCCCACTTATCAGTGTTTAAACCTAAGTGCTTTTTATACCATTGTTTCATTTCATCCGGGTTCTTGCATTTAAAGAATATCCCGCCTATTCCTGTTACTTTTTTCATTTTATTATTATTGTTAGAATGTTGGTGAATAATGGTATTGGTTGAATATCCGATTCCAAATACTATTAGGAATAAAAAGAGCAATAAAATATTTCGCATAATTTTGAGTTTGAATCTTCAAAGGTATTATGCAATTCTTGAGTAAAATTGTAAAATTTTAACCCTGATGAAAAATGAAATTTGGGGAGCTTTCATCAATTTTATTACTTAATGCGCATTTTGCGTATTGTCTTGGAGTTAGGCTTGTGGTGGCCTTGAATAATCTTATGAAATGGGCTTGATCGTAAAAATTAAGGTCGTAGGCTAAATTTGTAAGCGATTGTTTTGGATCTTTTGATAGACGCAGTATGGCTTTGTTGATTGAGTGTAGTTGTAAGTATTTTTTTGGTGTAATGCCTATATGTTTTTGGAAAGATTTGATTAGAGACTTGTTCGAAATCGAGCTTTGTTTACAAGTGTCTTTTATGGATTTTTTATTTTCAGTTTGTAACTCAAAAATATTAAGTGATGCCTTTAAGTACTTGGGTGAATAGTCTCCACTTAATTTTCCGAGTAAATATTTTTCGATAAATGAGATTTTATCCTTGGGGAATTTAATGTTTTGAATTTGTTGAATCAAGTCCTCGAAAGAATTGCCAAAAATTAATCTTGCATCTATATACTTGTTATTAAAGTCGCTAGAATGATATTTAATAAAGGGTTTTAATCCGAACGGTTTAAAGAGGACGCCCATCATTTCATGTTGTCCAGTACTTTTTGAAATTGTAGGTGTTCTTTGAATGCCACTAATCCAGGACCGTTTATTGACAAACTCATTATCATAATCGGACTCCCGTGATATACTATAATTGTCACAAAAATTAATGACAAGCTCGTGATTAAGAAAAGGAATTGACATTGTTGTATTCGATAACTCATCGGCCTGGCAATACCAATATTTGTCAATATAATTGCTTAAATGTTTTGAAGGTAATTGTTCAAAATATTTCATGTCGAAGCCAAATGTTATCTGAGTTTACTCAGTATAGCTGTAGTTTACTATAAAGATAGTAAATTGAAGATTTAAATTGAATAGTTTTAACTGAAAACACTTCAATTTTGATTTCTATAGAGCCAAAAAGAAAAAGATTTTCTGAATTAACTTCAGAAAATCTTTTCTAGATTACCTTAATAGAGGTTTAGGGAATATCGATTTAAAATTCAATCCAATGACGATTACCCGTGTTTTTTTCTATTCATTTCTGCAGACAAAATACCTTCTCGAATTATTACCTTCATTTGATTCATTTACGACTTGTGAAAAATCAGCCCGTACGAAGACAATCTCTTGAATAAGTGCATATGGTGGAGCTCCTACAGCACATGGAAACGAAAATACGCGGCTTGTTGTAGTGGAAGTATTAGCTCCTAGGTTTTGAATCGTGTTTGTTAAACAACCCGCGCCATTTACGCATAATTGCACTTCAAATGGAGTCGTAATAGCAACAGGGCTTTGGTTTCTTATTACACCTGTAACTGTAAATTGAATATTACCTCCTCCATTGCAGGTGGCATCTCCAGACAGAACACTTGAACATGCATTTGACTCATTAAGTGAAGTGGTGACGGAGGGAACTCTAAGGTCTGGTAGTACCAATTGCGGTCCTCCCATTAATTGCATTTCATCTTGAGCAATTTCGGTAGTTACGAACAAATCAGATTCATCTGAAGTTTCGCAAGAACTAAGGAACAAAGCAAATACTGCAATCAAGCAATAAAAGAAAATTGAATTTTTCATTACAAATAAATTTTATGTGAAAAAATAAAACATGCATACCCTATTAATAAAGTATGTTCGCAAGGTAGTTGCTGGGAAAGGAGAAAGGAATTACATTTTGGAGCTAGTTTTCCAATAGAGGAATAGAGTAGAATTAGAGGGTAAACCGAGCTTTGTATTAATAAAACTCCAATAGCCTAGGATATTTGTAAAAATATAATTTTAGGAATAAAGAGAAAATTATAAATCCATTACAATTTGGACATGATTTTCTGAAATTCAAGAAATTCGATTAATAATTTGTAGGGTTTTTTCCCAAAGCCATGTCTGTTTAGTTATGCATTTACAAAAATAGCATAAAATATTCCACATAAAATGGAACCACATAAATCTTAAAGTTTCGAAATTTTAATAAA
>CALGJW010000571.1 GCA_937930025.1 uncultured Saprospiraceae bacterium
CAGGTGTTTTATTAGCAGCAGTATTTTCGATTATTTTTCAATCAGAGGTTTTACAATCCTTGGGAACATCAAATATTAAAACTGTGCTTTCGGCCATTTGGACAGATACGGCCATAAGCACAGAGAATGAAAAGTTAAATGAATTATTTTCATCTGGTGGAATGATGGGAATGTTATGGACCATTCTTCTAATTCTAGCGGCAATGGTTTTTGGAGGAATCATGGATGCGATTGGTGCATTGGCTCGAATTACCCATGAATTATTATCAATTGCCACCTCTGTTTTTGGATTATTTGCAAGTACTGTATTAAGTTGTCTTGGATTAAATGCTATTGCAAGTGATCAATACTTAGCGATTGTCATTCCAGGTAAAATGTTTAAAAAGGCTTTTGAAGATAAAGGATTGGCTCCGGAAAATTTAAGTAGAACATTGGAGGATTCAGGAACAGTTACTTCTGTTTTGATTCCTTGGAATACTTGTGGTGCCTACCAATCAGGTGTATTAGGAGTAGGTGTGGGAGAATATTTTATTTACGCTTTTTTCAATTGGATGAGTCCTTTTACCACTTTACTATTTGCCGCGTTGAATATAAAGATCAGAATGATTTTGAATAAAGAACCTCAACTATCTAAAGAAACCAATTAAGTCAAATGGCATTATTCGGAGACAAAGAGGAAGCAAAAGGAGGAAATTTCAAAGTAAAAGCCACTCGAGTTTTTTGTGTGGAAGATCCTTTGTTGGATAATGAACGCCGGTATAGAAAGGTTTTTGATGCAAAGGAAGTCAACTTTATCTATTGCGAATTTAATTTTTACAACAAACTTTTTGATGAGTTAGATTGGGAAACTGAGATCACGTTTAAATGCACTAACCATTTTAGCAAAGAAGAAATTTGCAAAGTGACTAAGAAGGTGAAAGTTTTACAATCCCAAAATGAGTTAAAAATAAGAGAAGGATGGGGAGTTAAAAAAGGCAATTGGTG
Source organism: uncultured Saprospiraceae bacterium (assembly GCA_937930025.1). Classification (GTDB taxonomy): domain Bacteria; phylum Bacteroidota; class Bacteroidia; order Chitinophagales; family Saprospiraceae; genus JABDJM01. The sequence goes on from CALGJW010000571.1 coordinate 985, forward strand.
GAAACCCGGGTACTACAAATGGAAAATTGAAATAGATAACGAACAAGTAGATGAAACTGAATTTTTCATTACAAAAAATGGGCTGGTTACACAAACCGAAAATCCCTATTTCACAATAGATTATATTAAACTTTTTGAATCAGATAAAACCCCTGAGCCGGTCGGCAAGCGCAAATATTTAAGTCAATTTGCTGCGAAAGATACTAAGTTTATAAATATTGAAATTGCTTTTGATTTTAAAATTGAGGACAATATTTTCCCCTTGGAATTGATGATGTCCATTGAAAATGATTCTGGTCATCAGAAGGGCAGGGTGAACTTTTTTAAACACATACCACTTAAACAAAAAAGACAGGTAATTGACGGAGGATATGGTTCGTCTAATGGTACATTTTGGCTAGAGGATGACTATTTCTTTGATGTGGTTTTCATGGATCAGATTATAGCTCGAGTTCCATTTAAAGTAGGCACAGAAGCCATTCCTTCGGATGGACCAATACCATATTCCACTAACCTGTTGTCCAATATTGGCAACGATCTCCTAATAATTCCTGAACTAAGTTTTGAAGATGCCAAAGAAGGATTAGAAAGTTTGATAGGATTGAAAACAGTAAAGAAAGAGATTAATGATCTCTCTTCCTATTTGCAGTTCTTACAAGTTAGAAAATCCAAAGGACTAGAGCCAGATACTGAATTCAATTTGCATTCAGTCTTTGTTGGTAATCCCGGAACAGGTAAAACAACGGTTGCCAAAATGCTTGGGCAGATTTATCATTCATTAGGTTTGATTCAAAAACCAACTGTATATGAATTTGGTCGAGCAGATTTAGTGGGAGAGTTTATTGGACAAACTGCACCGAAAGTTAAAAAAGCATTAGAAAAAGCAAAAAATGCAGTGCTATTCATTGATGAAGCTTATAGTCTCACCGATCGTGGAGACAAAAAAGATTTCGGCTTAGAAGTGATAGAGGTTTTGTTAAAAGAGTTGTCAGATGGAACACATGGTTGCGCAATAATATTTGCTGGCTATCCAAAACAAATGAATGAGTTCTTGGATTCCAATCCAGGGCTTTCTTCTCGTTTGAGAAATATCATTCACTTTCCGGACTATACGCCTGAGGAACTTCTCTCCATCGGAAAGTTTGCGGCTGAAAAAAAAGGTATCAACCTACAGCCAGAAGTAGAAACCTACATTTATAAAAAACTAGTAGAAGTTTACCGAAATCGAAATGACAAATTTGGAAACGCACGTTTCATTAACGGTGTAATAGAAGAAGCTAAGGAAAATCTGGCATTGAGAATAACAACTGATCATAAGGACATGCAATTGCTAGGAAATGAAACACTTTCTGAAATAACCATGGAGGAAGTGAAACCAATTTTTAGAGATAATTCTGGCTCCGACTTTCAAATGCCATTAGATGAAGTATTGCTGGAAGATGCTTTTAATCAACTTAATGCGCTAGTTGGTCTAAACAAAATTAAAGCAGAAATCCATGAGTTGGTAAAGTTAGTACGCTACTATCAGGAAATCGGAAAGGATGTTTCAAAGTCTTTTAGTTTGCACACTGTGTTTGTTGGAAACCCAGGTACAGGAAAGACAACGCTCGCTCGCCTAATGGTGCAATTTTTCAAAGCCCTAGGAATCTTAGAACGAGGGCAGTTGGTAGAAGTTGATCGTAAAGATTTAGTCGCTGGATTTGTTGGTCAAACAGCTATAAAGACCAATGCAGTTTTGGACAGTGCTATTGGAGGAGGACTATTCATAGATGAGGCCTATGCCTTAACAGAAGGGACTGGAAATGATTTTGGAAGAGAGGCCATCGAAACTTTGCTGAAGCGCATGGAAGATGATCGCGGAAAATTCATGGTGATCGTTGCAGGGTACCCAGACGAGATGAAAAGATTTTTGGATGCTAACCCCGGGTTAATGTCGCGTTTTGATCGTCAAATTAACTTTGAAGATTACTCTGTTCAAGAGCTTTTAGAAATCTCTAAGATGATGTTCGAAAAGGAAGAGTTGGCACTTGAAGAAAAAGCCGAGGAATACCTAATCGCCTATCTAGATCGAATGGTTAGTAATAGTCATCGTTATTTTGGGAATGCTCGCTCCGTTAGAAAAATAGTGGAACAATCAATAAGGAAGCAACATCTCAGAATGGCAGATCTTTCTGCTGACCAAAGAACAGAAACGGCAATAAAAACGGTATTGTTAGCTGATATTCAGGCAGTTGGTATGCCGGAAGAAGAGCAAAAACCTCAGGGAATCGGTTTTCGAAAATGATTTATCCTCTCTTGGAATCCAACGGACATTTAAACATGAAATCTTTAAACATTGAAAGCTATATTTGCTTTTAACAAGTATAATTAATCTAAACTGATTTCTTGAAATCTAGATCCGGTATATTATTTTTTGCTAGAACACCAGAAGCTGAGGCATCCGCCAAAGGATGGACCGCAAGTGCTAGAGCTAATGAGCTACTGGCTGAAAAGTTGTATCGCAAAACGTATTCCGCTTTAAAGAAATCGAACTTACCAATCTTCATCGTTAATAACCATAAACAAGAAGGCGAAAATTTCAGTGAAAGAATTACCAATGCACTAAGTTCTTTCTTTTCCCATGGTTTTGAAAATGCACTGGTCGTTGGTTCTGATTGCCCTGATTTAGAGGTATCAGATATTCATCAAGCTGCTAAGAATATTGGGCATGGATTAAATACCATTGGAGCAACCGAAGATGGGGGAGTGTATTTATTTAGTGTTTCCAAAAACCAGTTTTGTACTGCTCGTTGGCTTGAATTATCCTGGTGTTCTGACTCCTTATTTCATTCGCTTTCAACTGAATTAACGCGTAACAACAATAATAATAAAATACAGCGCTTAAAGAAAAAAATAGATATCGATGGTGATCTTTCACGGTTGCTACCTGTACTTAAAGCGATAAAAAGTAAGATTAAAAATCTTATAGTATCAATACTAAATTTTACATTCGTTCTATCTTTTTGTAGCACTCAATTTGTGTTCCTTGCAAAATCTAAAACTGTCCTTCGCGGCCCTCCAGTTTCTCCCCACTCTTAGTGCCTTCAAAAATATTTTTTAAACATTTGACTGCTTGTGCTTTAAATGATTTTGAAAAAGTAGGCATCAATTCTAAAAAGTCAATCATGACTTTGATTCATTTTATTTTTTTAGGTCAAAAAATTCACTCATGGTAAAAGTTCATGAAGAGGTAAAAGATTACTACGGGAAACAACTTCAAAATTCTGATGATTTACAAACTAATGCTTGTTGCACTTTAACAAAACCACCCAAGCATATTTTAGAAGCCTTAAGACTTGTTGCGGATGAAGTACAAGCAAAATATTACGGTTGCGGGTTGACGATTCCTTCGGCTGTAGAAGGACTGCGAATTTTAGATTTGGGATCAGGGTCCGGGCGTGATTGTTTTATAGCAAGCAAGTTGGTAGGAGAAAAAGGATCCGTTGTCGGAATTGATATGACGGACGAACAGTTGAAAGTTGCCAACGATCACATAGAATATCATCGTGAAAAATTTGGATACAAAAAATCAAACGTACAATTCCTTAAGGGAAATATTGAATCCTTGGATGAACTAAATTTGGAAAAAGGATCTTTTGATATTATCATTTCCAATTGTGTAATTAATCTAGCGACAAATAAGCAAAAGGTGTTGAATGATGCTTATGAGTTGTTAAAGCCCGGAGGAGAAATGTTTTTCTCTGATGTTTATAGTGATCGACGTATTCCGCAAAGTTTACAAGAAGATCGTGTATTATGGGGAGAGTGCTTGAGTGGGGCATTATATTGGAATGACTTTTTAAATATTGCAAAAAAAGCAGGTTTTGATGATCCGCGAGGGTATAGCGATCGTCCAATTACAATTGAAAACGAGGAGGTTGAGACTGCTGTAGGAGATATCAAATTTTATTCAGTTACTTATCGTTTGCTAAAATTGGATGGGTTGGAATCTGACTGTGAAGATTATGGTCAAGCGGTAGCTTACAAAGGAGGAATTCGGGAAGAAGAGCAAGCTTTTACCTTAGATGATCACCACTATTTTCCAAAGGGAAAAGTAATCACCGTTTGTGGTAATAGTTACAGAATGCTACACGACACCCGATTCAAAAAGTATTTTGAGTTTTTTGGAACTTGGGATACGCACTATGGAATCTTTGAGGGTTGTGGTGGAAATATGCCCTTTACTCAGGTTGAAGGTGCCAATGGAGAGGCTTGCTGCTAAAAACTATAATCTTTCTGGCTAAAGTTGAAGCATGTCAATGAGTTAATCATTGACATGCTTTTTTGTATCAGCTCTTTAAAGAAGGTGAGTCGTTTTATGGTCAATATACCTTTGCGGCCCGCCGGTTTTCCTTTACAATTACATATATTGCAAGTTGTACTTTGTATTCATCAAACCAAGCAATAAACCTTGTCCAAAGTAAAGTGGGAGATAGACGAGTTAATGAAAATGGAAGAGAATCCATTGGTCTATCTGGAGTATTCCCCAAGCCGTAAAAAATCATTTCTTTTCTCTAAAATCAATCACCTGATTTCACCTTATGTCAAAAGGGCCGATTTGAAATTTTGCATGGGGTATGTTTCCCGATTATATTCAAAAACTTATAGGATTACTACCTGCAGGCATTTAATTGCTAACGATAAAGGGGAATTACCTTCTAAGGCTGATATCTTGGAAGGATTAGAAGTTTTCTCTAGATACAAGGATGTCAACAAAAAGTTTTACAGTTTTATGTTTGAAGATGTAGATATAAAAATTCATTCTGATGAATTCGCAGATTTACTTTTTATAGAAATAACCAATCCAGATCATTATAATTTTCAATTATTGAATCAAGCTGCCAGTGAATGTGAAATGCGTTTTCCAGGCGAAGTGGTATATTATTTTCAAAATCATAAACGGGAAAAATATTTTAGGTTGTACGAAGGAAAGTTATCCCATGAAAATGTTTTCATCACTAAAATATCAAAAGATGGAAAGCACTTCTTTTTCCAACTCAAAAAACCAGCTATAAAGCATCGGGCCTTTCATACCATCAATACGACTAATGATGTCTCGATTATTGGAGCTTCAGGAAGTCCAATTTTAACTCAAAAAGGAGAGGTAGCTGGAATTATTTGTGCGCATGATATAGAAAAGGGAAAAGGAATTTATCTATCCATTGAGGATATTGAAGTACTTTACAATGAGATTGTAGACTATCATGAATAAATGAAGCCCATGAATCAGAAAAAAGCTCCTTGGTATTTTTTACTACTGTTAATTCTGGCAGGGGAGTCTGTGTTCATTCTTCCCTTTGTATTGGCGAGGGTTTTTAGACCTACAGTGTTAGAAGCCTTTGGACTAGATAATTTACAATTAGGTCTTTGTTATTCTGTTTATGGAATTGTTGCACTACTAGCATATCTTTTGGGAGGGCCATTGGCAGATAAGTATCCTCCAAGAAAATTGATTGCTATTTCTTTATGGACTACCGCATTGGGTGGACTAGTCTATGCCTCTTTTCCAAGTTTTACAGTCCTTAAAGTTTTATATGGTTACTGGGGATTTACTACGATCTTTTTGTTTTGGGCGCCAATGATCAAAGCTGCAAGAGTATGGGGAGGTCCTAACTCTCAAGGCAAAGCTTTTGGTTTTTTGGATGGAGGTCGTGGCCTCGTAGGTGCGCTTATCGGATCGATGGGTGTTTTCATTTTCTCCATCTTTATTACTTCAGAAATTGCTGCAGTTTCAGCAGTAGAAAGTAAACAAGCCTTTCGATATGTGGTTTTGGTTAGCTCAGCCATAATAGCATTGGTAGGAGTGCTCTCTTGGTTCTTTCTAAGATTAGATAAAAACACTGAAAAAGAAATTGTTCTAGAAAAAATCTCGGTTGGTCAAATTAAAGAAGTGCTGTCTTATCGAGCCGTTTGGTTGCTGATGATAATTATTCTTTGTGCGTATGTGGGATATAAACTCACGGATGTTTTTTCTCAATATGCTAATGATGTTATGCTGTATGATAAAGTTGAATCTGCAAAGGTGGGAACATTCTTACTATATATCCGACCCATTGTAGGAATTCTAATTGGAATCGTTGCGGATAGAACAAAAACAACCTTTTGGTTAATTATCAGTTTTGTACTTACTTTTTCAGGGTCACTCTTATTTGCAACTGGGTTTGTGACCAACTCATCAACGATTTTATTTTTTCTGTCTATTTTGATTGTTGCTTCTGGGGTATATGCAGCACGTGCTTTATATTTCGCGGTAATGGAATCAGGGAGAATCCCTTTGGTTTTAACTGGAACCGCTGTAGGACTTATTTCACTTGTTGGATATACACCAGATATCTTTGCAGGGGCTTGGATGGGACACTTGTTGGATAATTCTCCCGGGATTGTCGGTCATCAACAGGTGTTTTGGCTGCTTGCTGGCTTTTCTTTTTTCGGTGGCTTAGCAGCGTGGTACTATCATTTTTTATATAAAAAAGATTAGTTGCAAAAGCAAAGCAATTAATACAATGCTTTGTCTTTTTTGTAACAAGATATTTCTCAAACTTGCGATACTGCCATAAATGCCTTTAATTGCATCTTATTATTAAATGTTGTAATCTGATTTGATGTATTTAGCTATGAAAAATTTAATCCTAATGCTATTTGTTGCTTCGACTTTTAGTGTTCAAAGTCAATCTCTTATTTTTGATGCCGACTCGGCCGAAGTGGATATCAGTATTTTTGCTGATCCTCCTATGTTCATGGTTGATTTCCCAATCGGATACACAATGTTTGGAGATCCTGTTGATCTTACCTCCACAAATTATAAATTCATTGATGTTACTGTTCCGCCTGGATCGAATGTTAGTGAAGTAGAATTTAATATCGGACTTTCGCCAGGAATTTATTATTCGCCAGGAAACTTAACTGGAACAATAATGAACATGGATTTAGAGGAAGACTTTATTTCCGGATTTTTCAACTCTTTTATTCTCGCTCCAAATAGTATTGGAGGAACCGCCTCCTTTACGATTGAGTTCTCAGATGAATTGAATGTTCCTTTTGATACAATTACTCTAACCGTAAACGTTTGCTTACAAGATGTACAATTAGATCTAATTAGTTATACACCTCCAGTTCCATTTTGTCCAGATACTGAGATAGAATTTATAGCACCTCTGGGTTTTGAGACCTACGCTTGGACCGGTGGGAGTACAACACCAGCAGCAAACATTGTCGTTGGTATCGACGGATTTGTGTCTTTAGATGTCACTGATGAAAATGGTTGCGTTGGGATGGACATGATTGTAATTGACTTTGATGAACCTGTGGAGCAGCCGTTGTGCTTTGTTACCGTGGATCCGGATACTGGAAAAAACAGACTTCTTTGGGAAAAGTCTGCTGGCCAGGGAATTGATTCTTTCAACATTTACAAACAAGGTGTTGCAGTGAACCAATACGATTTAATAGGTTCTCAGCATTTTGATGAGTTTAGCGAATTCATTGATTTCGATTCTAATCCATTGAGTCAGTCAGAACGATATCGAATAACAGCGAAAAATGGATGTGGAACGGAAGGGCAAGCTTTGACCTCCCATAAGACTGTTCATCTTACTTCCAATGTAGGAATCAACAACGAAGTTAACTTGATATGGGAGCCATATGAAGGATTGCAATATGCCACATTTAATATATATCGAGGGGCTGATGCTAACTCATTGTCGTTAATAGCTCAGCGACCGAGTAACACTTTTACCTATACTGATTTTGATGCACCTACCGGAACTTTAATTTATCAAATCGAAATCGAAGCACCCGCGGCATGTGATCCTAGTCGTGCTGAAAGCTCCATTCGATCCAACATAGCGGAAGCAAATACCGTTGGTATTAATGAATTGGCGAAAAGTGGTTTTAACTTGTTTCCAAATCCAACAACAGACTATCTTGAAATAAGAAACATTCCAACAGTCGGATTGATCAAAATATCAGACAATTTAGGAAGGAGTCTAAAACAATTCGATGCAACAAAGGATCAAAATAGGAATCTAAATATCGCAGATTTAACGCAAGGGGTTTATCTTATTTCTATAGAGGGAATTTCTGGAGCAATAAAATTTATCAAGCTGTAAAATAAAAAGTTGGGTTTGGAAATTTGGAAAAAATTTATTGTTAACATTTAAGCAACAATATACTTTAACCTTCCTCTAAGAAGAAATAACATAGGGTTAAGAATGTAATATTCTATTACATTCTATATTTAAGCATTATTCAACTACACCTGAGTCTTATGCCTAAATCAAATTTTATCGAAAATTGGAAATCCTTTTTTATGGGTGTTTGCGCCTGTGGAATATTATTTTTCTCACTAGGCTTTAAAGCACCAAGCGAAAATCCAATTGGAAGATATCAAGCTACAGCTGGAGAAGAACGTTTTTAATTTTAGATACCAGTACAGGGGATTATATCCGAAATTCTTTCACTAACAACGTATGGATTTTTGAAAAATTTAATGAACCCAATAGTTATGAAAAGTACGAAACCTACATACGAAATAGGGAAAATAAAAAGTAGCATTCCTGCAAAATAAAAAGGCGATCTGATAGTCAGATCGCCTTTTATATTTTCGCATTTGCTGGCAATAAAACTAGCAATTATAGTTTATGATTAAAATCTATCCGCGTTCATTACTTTATTCCAAGCAGCAACGAAGTCTTTTACAAAACGCTCTTCGCCATCGGAACACCCATAAACCTCAGAGATCGCGCGAAGCTCTGAATTAGAACCAAAAATTAAATCAACTCTGGTTCC
>CALGJW010000572.1 GCA_937930025.1 uncultured Saprospiraceae bacterium
CAATAGGGTTCTGTGTGGCTAGCACTAAAAAAGGTTCCGTGAGTTGGAAAGATTCTTTTCCAATGGTTACTTGCCTTTCCTGCATGGCTTCCAAAAGTGCAGACTGTACTTTTGCTGGAGCACGATTGATTTCATCAGCAAGAATAAAGTTGGAAAAAATTGGTCCCTTTCTAACGGTAAATTCGTTTTCCTTAGGATTATAAATCATTGTACCAATGATATCGGCTGGCAAAAGATCAGGGGTAAATTGAATCCTTGAAAAATCGGCGTTGATTGCAGAAGCCAAAGTTTTGATAGCCAAAGTTTTTGCTAATCCTGGAAGTCCTTCCAACAATACATGTCCTTTTGTTAAGAGGCCTATTAATAACCTTTCGAACATGATAGGTTGGCCTACCATAACTTTCGAAATTTCTTGTCTCAGCCCTTCGATAAAAGCCGATTCAATATGAATCTGCTGGTTTAGCGCTTCAATATCTATCGAGGTTTGCATAATAAAATTTAGTCTTTTGTATACTTAATGTGAAGATTACAAAGGTAGGAGATTGCAGTGAAAAACAGACGGTTCCAGCAAGTTTTAGGAATTTCTTAAAATTCTTGATCCTGCAGGACTGAATCTTGAAGCAAAGGACGCACATTGACGCTATCTTTTAGCGGTTTAATTGGCGGAAGAAGCGGTTTATCTGGCTTTGTGGGCCTAGATAGGCTATCAAATAGCATTAGTTCATTGGCTTTATTAAATACTATGGAATCTGCTAAATCTTGTGCTTCTTCCAAAAAACCTTCGATACATTTTTTCTTGACCTTATCAGAATACATAGCCAATCGCTCTTGTAAATTATTCTCAATTAGGGACTTACGCGAAGGTAACTTGGCTTTTAGCTCGTAGTATTGGTAAACACGCCAACCGATATAAGCGGATAACAACACCACAAGCAGGATAATGATTTTTTGCTTCATTGTCGCTCTACGAGTTTTCTTATCTCCGTTAATTGCAATTCAATTAGTGAATCCGTTTTTCGACTAATGATCTCATCTTTTTGCAGTTTACAGAGACTATCCAGTTCTAATCTTAGCTCCGGCAATCTTGAATTATAAAGCGTGTCCACAATATCCATTTCTTCCGGACTCAATTCCGCAGAAGGTAATCTACATCCCGAATGTAGGCTTTGTAAAAAGACTATGGCTAAAATTAATAAAACAGGGTACCTAAACTTCATCTAAATCTTTGGCTTTTCGTTTTAGTTCAAAGTTCTGACCTAAATATACTTTGCGAACCATTTCATCCGCGGCTAACTCTTCGGCAGTTCCGGCTTTGAGAATACTTCCTTCAAACATCAAATAGGCGCGATCAGTAATACTCAAAGTCTCTTGTACATTATGATCGGTAATTAAGATTCCAATATTTTTAGTTTTCAACTTTGAAACAATGGATTGTATGTCTTCTACGGCGATTGGATCGATTCCAGCAAAGGGCTCATCAAGTAAAATAAAATTTGGACTGGTGGCTAAGGCTCTTGCTATTTCTGTTCGCCTTCTTTCTCCTCCAGACAAGGTATCTCCAAAACTTTTACGCACTTTCTCCAATCGGAATTCACCTATAAGTTCTTCTAGTTTTTCCTTTCGTTGTGTTTCATTTAATTCTATCATTTCCAATACGGCCATAATATTATCTTCCACAGTCAATTTTCGAAAAACGGAAGGTTCTTGAGGCAAATATCCAATGCCTTGTTGGGCACGTTTATACATGGGCAGTTGTGTGATATTTTGGGCATCCAAGAACACGTTTCCACCGTTCGGTCGAATAAATCCAACAACCATATAAAACGTGGTGGTTTTACCCGCACCATTTGGGCCCAACAATCCAACAATTTCTCCTTGATTGACCTCAATCGAAACTTGCTTAACTACGGTTCTCCTTCCATAGGTCTTTACAAGTTGTTCCGCACGTAGTTTACTATTTCCCATGAATACTATAACGCATTTTTTATAAAGATAGCTTGCTTTTGGCTAAAGGACCGCTAAAATTTATTCCAACTTCGGAACTAGCCAATCTTCTGTACGATCAAAATTGGCAATGAGTTTTCCAAATTCCTTGGATATCATCTTCTCGGGTTGTCTTTTGAGTTTAAAATCCCCCCCATCCAAAACACCATTGGCATTCCGATCTAAAATAAGCGAAGCATTGTATTCCAATGGATCCAACAGTGGATAAGAAATACTTTTACTAGCAATACCAGCCAAAATTTGCTTATCAATTATTCTTCCAGCCTTGGTTTCAAAAGAGTAGATATATTGTGCAGTGCTATCTAAATTCGTGAGATTTAAAATGAAATTAGACAAGTCTTCCTCCAATAACATTTTTAAATCTACGGTCAATGTATCGCTGGTGGTTTGGTACATACTGATTAATGCCCCAGGTAACAATTGAATTTTATATTCACTTCCAGGTTTGAATGAATAGTTCGTGAATATTGTCCTGCGATCCATTGGATTTATTTCAAAACTAAGGGTTTTTTTCAAGGGAAGGGAGTCCTCCAAAATTAATATTTTCGACTCATCAATGTTTAACAATGGGTAATTCAATTCTACTTTTAAAGTATCGAATGGATTTTGAATTTGAGCAGTCTCAGGAATTTTTTGCACAGGCTTCAGATCGAAATTGAGATCAGTTTTTAATCTATTCGGAACGATTGTTAAGGTATCAATCGTAGCAGAATCTACTTCCAGCATTAGATTCCAAGTTGCTGTATCTGGATCGGTGTACCAAACAACCAAACTATCTTGGATTGGCAAGAAATAAAATTGCTGTCTTGGAGGGCTTGCACTTACTTTCACCTTAGTTGGAGACCTTTTATAATCGACAGTTATTTTTCCGAGTTGCTCTGAGTTTTCTTTAATCATTTTTTGCGGCAAGACATTTTCCGAAATCCACATTTGGACAGGACGAATTCTATTTGTATCTAAAATAATCATCGAATCCAAAAACCCAAAAGAAAGGGTTGTCTGTAGATCGAAGAGATAACTTCCGGCGGAATTTTGAAGCACACAAACTTGAAAAGTATCTGATTTTAAATTATCTAATTGAAAATTTCCAGTCTCATCGGTTCTGGCAATATAAAGCGGATTGACTTTGGCAAAAGCGGTATCTGAAAGGTTGTCATTCAAGATTACGATTGCATCTTCGACGGGCTTACCAGTTACCGCATCTTTTACATTTCCAGCAAAACTCAAGGAATCAATTTTGGGTCCAGTTGAAAAAACATAGCGCAATTTGGGAACTGCGTTGCCTGCTGTGAAATCCACCACAGACTCACCAAAGTTGATGATATAGGTAATATCATCTTTAAGCTCAAAATCTTTATTAAAAGAAAAAACGACAGATTTCTTTCTTATTTCAAGGGTATATTCGCTGTTTTTTATTTCAGGAGATATTAATACTTGCTCGTTGGCGTTCTTCAGTTCAATCCACTCATCAAAGTAGAATACAAGATCTTGTTTTTGAAAGTTGGTTTTAAAATTAGGAGTAGACCTTAGGGTATCCATAACTGGAGGATCTTCGTCTGGATCACCACCAGTAGGAGCAACGATCTGCGCACAGGAAGACAAGAGCAAAGTTATTGCAAGGCCAAAAATAATACAGCTAAGAATTTTGCTTAAATCTTTACTCATCAGCGGCAAAAATGGGAATAATTTTGAACTCCTTCTATTTTGCCTAATAATAACGTGTAGCAGGTCGAAATGTATACTTTGTTTGAAAAATGAATTCAATGGTAATCAAAGAACTAAACGATTTAAGGCATCCACCAAATTTTGACATTGTTTTCATCTCCCCCCATTTTATTGGCCTGTTGCATCCAGTTGTCTGCATTATTATTTTTTTCTGAAGGAGGATACTTAAATCTAAACAACTCATTTGGTCCACCTTCCCTTGGCAATCTATTATTTACTCGGCGAACTAGAGCGAAAGCCTCCCAGGGTTGGCGAAAAGCATCAATCCAGCGTTGCGCATAGATTAAATCTAACCTGTCCTCATCGGAGGCAGCCGCTTGAAAATTATACTTGGGGTGATCGATCGCTTGAAATAATTCACCCGTGGTAAGCACTTGGACATTATTTATCCAGATTAGTGAATTTTGCATAATGTTTTGCCAAAAAAGCATGGATTCGAACATACCTTCTTGATACCTAATATCGGCAATAGATGGTTCAGGTGCGATTCCTAATCCTCTCAAATAGACTTCTGCTAGCAAAAATCTAACTTCTGCATAAGTCATTATTATTTCGGGAATGTCCCAGTTGTCTCTTACTAAATAGTAATTCAAGTTGGAATAAATATTCCCACTGCCTTTATTAGTGTATGAGGCATCTCTTTTATCTTGAAAATAAGGTTCTCCACCGGACTGGGGAGTATTATTATTTGGTACCTGAGGATAGGGCTTCCATTCCTCCTCATTGTTGGTTTCAAAAAAGATATTCGCACGGGGATCTATTACTTGTCCCCCTGATCTCATATAGTTCCATAGGTTAGAACCCATTCGTATTTTATTGTGTTCTCTGAAGGACCAATTCAATCCCCAGTTATCCCAACTTTGTTCTCTAGGAGACATGACGATATCCTCATTTTTTCCAATAAAACTTGCACCCTCAGTAATTAACTTTCCAATTCTTGGCTTTGCGTATTCGGGATCTACTTCCACCATCCTTACCAAGTGCCTCAATTGAAGCCCATTTGCGAATTTGATCCATTTGCCGAAATCATTTTTAAAGAAGGTGTCAAATGATTCAAAAGAGGCGTAAGGTTCTCCGGCAGGCGTAGTTGGAAGTGTTGGAGCTGAAAGCACTTCTACTGCAGATTCAAGATCAGCGATACAAGATTTGTAAATTGATTCTTGGTCATCGAAAATTGGTCGCAAGTTGCTCACATCTTGATAGGACTTCCCAGCTTCGAAATAAGGGATGTCACCGAACAGATCCGTTATATGCAAAGTTTTATAGGCCATGATAATTTTCAACTGAGCGTGAACATTTACCAAAGCTTCTGGATCACCAGTATAATTTTCAAATCTACTTTCGAGTTCCCTGGCATTCGCTAAGGCACGATAATAATTTCCCCAAACATCTTCTAAACCAATGCTTGGATTTTGAAATGTCTCTGCCGTTAGAGCAGCCAATTGTGTGGCTTGATACAGTTTCTCATTGTGCAGATACAACTGTCTATTATGACCTAGTCTAAGCGAAGAAATGATTTCATTGAACAAGGCCCCATCAACAACGGCTGTAGGTAAAAAAGGATTTTGATTCAACTCTTCAAAATCTTTTACACAGCCTGCTACTCCAAGAATAAAAAGGAAAAGGAGTAAAAGTGATTTATATTTAATTATTCCTCTCATTACAAATTAACTAAAAGTCTAAAACTAACTGATCTCATTCCAGGATAAGAAGCCCACTCTAATCCTTGGGCATTTCCAGCGCCATTGCTCCCTTCAGGATTTATTCGATCGGGAAGGGAAGTATATAAATAGAATAAATCCCTGCCAACTATTGAGGCTGACATTTTTTGAAAAATTTTCACCTTTGAAAGAAATTTATCTGAGAACTTATAACTCAATGCAATCTCCCTCATTTTTACCCAATTATTTTTTAGAATTCCTGGACTAGTCAGGAAAGGTCCCCAGCCTCCGGCATTCGGCAAATATTTAAAATAGTAGTGAACTACTTGATCGTTAGGTGTCCCGTCGCTATATACCCCCGGGAGAATTACACCTACATTTCTGGTGACTCCATCCGGATCGGTATAAGGTAAGCCTCCGCCATTTCTTTCTATAAGCGTTTCTGGACTTTGCCCAGTTTGCAATCCTATTACATGGGATCCGGCATAAACGTCTCCTCCAATTTTCGAATCGACTAAAGTTGAAAGGGTGAATCCTTTCCAGCCCAATCGCATGTTCCAACCTCCTATCAAGTTGGGCGAGGAATTTCCTACGGGCACTCTATTTTCGCTTACGAGATAATGCGTTCCCTCATCGTTCAAAATCGGCTGCCCCGTACCTTCATGTCTAATATAATCGTATCCATAAATGGTTCCGTATTCTTCTCCTTGCTTTACGGCAATAGCAGGACCATTTAATCCCCAAATATTTGCCAACTCTAAGAATTCCGCGCCATCTCCAAGGCTTCTAACAAAATTTCTATTTCTGCTAAAGTTCAAACCAGTCTCCCAAAAGAATCCTTTCCGGTTAAAAATAGTTCCGCTTATTATTCCTTCAAATCCTTTGTTTTCCAATCGCCCATTATTAATTCTTATTTCTGAAGCTCCTGAAGAAAGTGGCACTGGAGAATCGAGAATTTGATCGAAAGAAGCTATTTGATAATAGGTGAAATCAAAATTAATGCGATCGTCAAAAATTCCTATTGTTGTTCCAATTTCGAACGAATTTGCCTGTTGTGGTCGAAGCGCCACAGGAGGAATTGTGCTAGGGAAAGTTGCAGTTTGATTGCCAGCAAAGGTTCCAGTTTGATAAATGAAATTTACTTGAAAAGGATCGGTATCGGATGCGGTTTGTGCATAAGCACCTCTTAGTTTTAAAAAACTTAACCATTCGTTTTTAAAATCAAAGGCTTCGGTAGCAATAAAACTTAAAGAAGCAGAAGGATAGAAATAGGAGTTGTTTGCTAAGGGCAAGGCCGAAGACCAATCATTTCTACCTGACAATTCCAAAAAGAGAAAATTCTCATAAGACAAATTCAAAAAAGCGAAAACAGAATTAATTTTTTTGTCATATCGAATTTCTGTTGGCAAATTTCTTTCTCTTATATCTTTGTAGTTATTGAAACTATATAGCCAAGGATTTTCCCAATCTGCAGCTTCCGCTCTAATGCCATATTGACTCCTACTCCATTGAGTTCCTCCAACGGAAAATTTTACGCCAACAGGTGAATCCAAAAATTTATCCTTATAGGCTGTGATCAAAAACTCATTATTAAAAACTTGATCTCTAACCAGCTCATTAGAATAAAAACCCTCACTTGTTCCAGAAAGATCAATAGGATCAAATCTCTTTTCGAATTGATTGGTATTTAGATCCATTCCTATTCTACCAGTAAATTTTAACCAACTCGTTGGATCATAATTCAGCGCTAAAGATCCAATTATTTTATTTCGTGTTAGATAAGTGTTTTGATGAAAGGTATTCCACCAAAGGTGAGGGGGTGAAAAAGAGAAGGGATAATTTCCGTCGTAATTATTTCTTGTCCCGTTCGGAAGAATATTAATATCTCGTTCAATTCCACGATAAGATCTTGGCCAAGAATATAGAATTCCTTTGCCAAAGGAAGCATTGTTGTCATCACCTAGCGAAGGGGAATTTTTTCTTGAATAATTTACATACGAGAGGGCTATTTCCGTTGTAATTTTGTCAGAGACATTTAGATTGGATCCAAGATTCACGCTATATTGATTATAGTCAGAATTTGGAATAACTGCTTCATGGTCTTGCGCGGAGAGAGAGAGTCTTACGTTTCCCATGGCACCACCAGTGGAGAAATTCAGATTATGATTAGTAGTTCTTCCATTTTGAAAATACAGTTTTAAATTATCTGGCTGCGGATCCCAAGTTCGCAATTCTCCATCCCACCATCGAACCGGCGTTCCGTCCAGTTTTGGACCCCAAGACACACCAGTAGAATAAAACCCAAATAGTTCAGTTGTCGGTCTCCCAAAAGGTCCGTTGCTTACATGTACTCTAGAAGGGTACATGGCTTCTCCGTTAGCATTGAATTCAAAAGTTGGTTCTGACAAACTTATCGGTCCTCCGCCTCCATATTCATTTTGCACATCCCTATAGCGATAAGGACTAATC